>DAHWQF010000639.1 GCA_027334785.1 Acidimicrobiaceae bacterium | reverse complement strand
CGCGCCCTCGGCCTCCTCGCCGCCGAGGTGGCGCGCTTCTCGGCCATGGTGCAGGACCTGCTCGAGATGTCGCGCTATGACGCAGGCGCGGCGAGCCTCGACCTCGAGGAGCTCGCCCTCGACGAGCTTGTCAGCAGCACCGTCGCGGCCTACACCGCCGGCGCGGTCCCGGTCCTCGTCGCACCCGGGGCCAGGGGCCTCTGGGTGCAAGCGGACCGGCGCCGGCTGCAACGGGTGCTGGTCAACCTCTTGGACAACGCGAGCGCCCACGCCGGCGGTGCCGTTGCAGTCCGCGTCGACCGCATAGGCGGCCCCGGCGCCACCGGCGAGGCCGAGGTCGTGGTCGAAGACGCCGGGCCGGGCGTGGCTCCCTCTGAGCGCGCGTCGATATTCGAGCGCTTCTACCGCGGTGCCGCGGCGGGGCGACGGGGTGCCAACACGGGGACAGGGCTCGGCCTGTCCCTCATCGCGGAGCACGTAAAGGCCCATGGCGGGACGGTCGAAGTCGCCGACCGCCCTGGCGGCGGCGCCAGGTTTGTCGTGCGCTTGCCGATCTCACCGCCAGCGCCCTCCCGCGATGCGCGCAACCGGCCCGCGCCACCGCAAAGGACGCCCACCACGCCGGCTGCCGCCGGCTCGACGCTCTCTAACACGCCAGGCCAGGCCGTCAAGGGCGCGCCTGCGCTCACTTCGCCTCACCCGCTGGAAGAAAGCGCCCTGACAGGGAACAGGCCGTCGCCATGACCCGGCATCTGCTGCCCAGGGCCTCCTGGCCGGCGGTCCTCGTCGCAGCCGCGGTGGCCCTCGCGGGTTGCGGCGTCGGCGCCCAGCGCTCCCCGGTCGCCCTCGACCGCCGGTCCATCCCGTACGGCTTGCTCGGCCACCGGGCGCACAGGCAGACCTCGGTACCAAATTTCGAGAGCACCAGGGTCACGCTGTGGCTCGAGGGGGGCAACCAACAACTCGTGCCCGTCCGTGCCTACGTAGCCTGGCCTGCCACCATCGGAGGCCTGCTCAACGCCTTGGTGCAGGGCCCGACCGAACCCCAGTCCCAACGCGGCCTCGTGAGCCCTGCCTCGGCCGTCGGGCCGCTCTCCTCCGGGCCGCCCCGGCACGGTATCGTGCCCGTAGACCTCCCGGCTTCGTTTGGAAATTTGGGGGGCAGCGACCAACTCCTGGCCGCAGCACAGATAGTCTACACCCTTACCGGCTTCCCCGGCGTGAAAGGCGTCGTGTTCCAGGTGGTCGGCGAGCGAGCCAATGTGCCCAATGCCAAGGGAAAGCTCGTTGCCGGCCCGCTCACGCGAGCCGCCTATTCTTCCCTCGCGCACTGAGGCGCGCCCTCACAAAGTCGTTACACAACCGTTGTGTGCCCATCACACGCACCCGCTGGCACCCGCTTACGATCCAAAAGAGAAGGTGATGGGCGCAGATCGCGTGCTCCAGCCTTCGAGCAGGGTTCGATGACAGCACATAGCGGCCTCATGGTGGGCCCGAAAGGAGATGACGCGATGTTGCTGATCGGCGCTGGGTTACCACGAACGGCGACTCTCACTCAGAAAATTGCTTTGGAACAGCTCGGTTTCGGGCCTTGCTACCACATGGTCGACGTACTGGGCGACTTGGACCGGGTCCCGAGCTGGCTGGCGGCCTTCGAGGGCAGCGTGGACTGGGACGATATCTTCTCGGGGTACCAGGCCACGGTCGACTGGCCCGGGGCTTTCTACTACCAGGAGCTGATGGACGCCTTCCCCGACGCCAAGGTCCTCCTCTCGGTCCGGGACGGCGAGGCCTGGGAGCGCAGCATGGGCGAGACCATTTGGGGCATGATCTACGGCGACACGCTGGCGCGCCACCTTTCGGACGCGAGGATCTGCGTGGACGAGCGCTGGGCCGCCTACATGGACATGATGAAGGAGATGTGGTCCAAGAGCGGCCTCATAGTGAGCGAGGAAGACGAGCCCGGTACCGGCAACATGGCCCGTGCCATGGAACGTTACAACGAAGAAGTGAGGGCCAACGTCCCTCCTGAGCGTTTACTTGTCTGGTCGCCGGCCGACGGCTGGGGCCCGCTTTGC
Source organism: Acidimicrobiaceae bacterium (assembly GCA_027334785.1). Lineage (GTDB taxonomy): Bacteria > Actinomycetota > Acidimicrobiia > Acidimicrobiales > Palsa-688 > JAJZYO01. Next base: position 221 of record DAHWQF010000639.1, on the reverse strand, counting down.
GAGTTCCTCGAAGTACCGGTGCCCTCTATGCCGCTCCCGCACATCAACGACTCGAAGTCCTTCGGGGTCATGCTGTCGGACGCCGCACTGCGCGTCCTCAACGCCTGGCGCGACAACCAGGACTTCAGTCAGCTCGCCGCCCACCCGTGAGCCTCGTCGGGGCGGCACGGGCCCCGAGGGGTGAGCAAGGTGGTAGCGCACTTGGGGGGGCTGGCGCTCGC
>DAHWQF010000638.1 GCA_027334785.1 Acidimicrobiaceae bacterium | reverse complement strand
ACGTCATCCAAAAGCTCTTACCGGCGGCGGGCATCGACCTCATGCGCTACGGCGGCGGCTCCTACGCCGACTACTACGACTGGCAGACCAACACGGACATCCAGAGCTGCATCTTCGACAGCTTCTCGCAGCCGGCGTCTTCGTGGCCCTATGACACCACGGCGCCCTTCACGGGTGCCACCTGCGACGGCAAGGACTCGCTCTCTTTCGACCAGTTCTCGGCCCAGGCGAAGGCGGTGGGCGCCCATAGCTTCGTCACGGTCAACTACGGCTCGGGTACGCCAGCCCTGGCTGCCGCGTGGGTTGCCCACGCCAGGTCCACCCCGGTCGACAGTGTCGCGCTCTGGGAGGTCGGGAACGAGAACTATGGCTGCTGGGAGGTGAACAACTGGCTCTCCAATTACCCTGAGTACTTCCAGGGCTACAAGCCCAACGACTACGTGAACGGCGTCAACGCCACCTGCCCTCAGGCCGTGCAGGGCGATGCGCCGGGCACCCAGACCCTCGCAAGTTCCTACGCCGTCAACGCCAGGCCGTTCATGCTGGCGATGAAGGACGCCGACCCCTCGGCGCAGATCGGCGTGCCCTGGGCTTTCGGCAGCACCGTGGGGGGCGCGGCCGTGCCCGACAATTCGGAGTGGAACGACACCGTGCTCGGCGAGGACGGTGACCTCGCCTCCTTCGTCGACGCCCACTACTACCCCTTCTACTTCTACGGCAGCACCGGGGGTGCCAACCCCTCCGACCAGCAGGTGCTCCAGGCGCTCATGTCGGTGCCGTCCCTCTATAAGGAAATCAAGAGCACCCTCGCCACCTACGACCCGCAGGCCCGGGTGGTCGTGGGCGAGACCAACGTCTCCAACAACGAGACGACAACGGTCTGCACCCCGACAGGCGCTCTTTTCGCTGCCGGCGACGTGCTCTCCTGGCTGGCTGCGGGGGCAGAGAGCGTCGACTGGTGGGACATGAACAACTACGGCAACAGCGCCAGCACCTGTACGAGCCCCGACTACGGGATGTTCTCCTCGGGCGCCCCGCCCTTTGCCGAGACGCCCTACTACGGCTACGTGCTGGCTTCCATCTTGGCGAAGCCAGGGGCTCGGCTCAGCTCGCTCGCCACTTCCAACCCGGCCGACGTAGTGGCGTGGCAGGCCCAGCTCCCTCGAGGCGGCGAGGCCGTTGCGCTCCTCAACACCAACACCTCCGCGCCCGAGACCGTGACCTTTGGCCCGGTGCCGCCTCTCGTCGGCCAGCTCGAGACCTGGAGTTACAGCGCCGGCGTGCAGAGCTCCACCGACTCCGAGATAGTCCAGGGCACCACCAGCGCGATGTCGCTGGCCAAGGGCCTCACCCTGGCTCCCGAGTCCCTGGTCGTGCTGGAGGCGTCACACTAGCGGGACTTGACCGTTCACTGGCCGGTGCCGTTCACCACCGAGGAAGCCGCCACCACGCCCCTGAAAAGCGCCTCTGTGGCCTGATGGGCGCAGGTGGCCCCCTCCTCGTCTCCGAGCACGCCGGCGAGCTGGCGGAGCAGGTCGATCAGCTGCTTCATGTTGCGCACGAAGTCACCGGCGGACATGTCCCCGAGGAGCCGGGCCAGTTCTTTTCCCCTTGCCCACCCGTAGGCGAGGCGAGCGAAGCCGGCGTCGGGCGGCCGGGTTACCGGGAGGCCGGCCCGTTGCTCGGCCTCGGCGAGCTCTGCGGCGGCAGCCTGTACCGCTCGCCAACGCTCGCCGAGGCGGCGGGTAGGCATGTCGGGGCCCACCGGTTCGGGGGGGAACGGCCCCCTCGGCTCGTAAGTGAAGACCGAAGCGAGCGCTGCCATCTCCGCCGGCGCCAGGGAGGCGAAAAGCCCCCTCTGAGTGCACTCTGTGACCAAGAGGTCCAGGGGGTGGTAGATGCGGGCCAGGCGCTCGCCGGCGGCCGACAGCGACCACCCTTGGACGTAGCCCCAGCGCTCGAGGAGCCCGAGCACCCTGTCGAACTGCCGGCCGAGCGACTCGGAGCGCCCCGCCACTTGCTTTTCCAACCGCTCCACCTGCGCGGTGAGCCTCCCCACCCGGGCGGCCGCCCGCAGGTGGAGCCGCAGGTCCGGGCAGGAGGCGACCGGATGGGACGGACGTGGTTGGCGCTGGCGCCGGCCCGCCGGCGGGCGCGCCGCAGCCAGAGTGAGGGCGACTTGGCGCTGGAACCCCCGGTCCCGAGGCACGAAGGGGACGGGGAGCTCGACGCGACCGAGGACAGCTGGAGGAGCCGTGAAGTCGCGCGGGGCCAGCCAGACCACGCGACGCTCTGCGGTTATGGCCC
>DAHWQF010000637.1 GCA_027334785.1 Acidimicrobiaceae bacterium | reverse complement strand
ACGAGCGTTTCAACGTAGTGATCGACGCCTCGGGCGTTGTCCCGGTGATCGAGGACGCGCTCGGCCATGTGCAGCGCGGGGGCACCTACCTGCAGTTCGGAGTGGCCCCGTCAGAGGCCACAGCCCAGTTCTCCCCCTACCGGCTCTACAACGACGAGATGAGCTACGTGGGTTCCATGGCCGTCCTACACAGCTTCGACAGGGCGCGCGATTTGGCCGTCGAGGTTGACCTCGGCCTCTCCAGGCTGGTAACAGACACCCTGCCTCTCGGCAGTTACACCAAGGCTCTCGAACAGGTACGTGCTGGCAGCGGCCTCAAGGTGCAGGTGACGCCGACGTAGCCGTAGTGGCGGACGTCCCGACTTCGCGCCAAGTTAGCCAAGTTATCGTCGAGGCCCCCGGCCTAAGGGGCCGTGGGAGGACCAGGTGAGGTGGGAGGGCCCGATGGCTCCCCGGTGGAGGGGTCGAGGAAAAGAGGCGGGTTCTTGGGCGCCTGGAAATTGAACATGGGGAGCAGGGAGCCCGCGGTCTGGTCCTGCGCGCCATTGCCGAGCGGGGGCAGGTCCCAGTTGTACTCGATGAACTTCACGACCGAACTCTGGTCAGCGAGGCTGCTAGAGACGAAGTTCCGAAGAGCGAAGGGCGATATGACAAGGAGCGGTATGCGCGGCCCGAGCCCGCACATACCCTGCTCGGCCATGCCGTTATTGCTGGTCGGGACGAGCTTGGCCGGCCCGCAGGCGCCGGGCCCTGTCAGGGAGTCGAGGCTTGTCTCCGAGGCAGTCACGACCGGGGCGAGCACATGGTCGTACCAACCGTCGGAGTCGTCCCAGGTGATCATTACGGCCGTCGAGCGCCAGGAGGGCAGTGACTCCAAGTGGTTGATGGTGTCGACCAACCAGGTCTGCTCGTCCAAGGGGTCCGAGTAGCCGGCGTGCCCGTCCTGGTAGCCCGGCGCCTTCAGGTAGGAGACGGCCGGTAGGTTCCCTGAGTCGGCGGCCGCCCAGAAGTCGGCGAGACCGTACTGGTGGTTGGCTTGGTCCGTGTGGCCGATCTTCGCGACAGAGGTCGGGGGGAGGTGCATAGGGTTGGCGGTCGAGGCGTAATACTGGAACGGTTCGTGGTGGGGGATGTAGTCAGTCACCTGCGCCCCGCCCACGTTTTGGTGTGACTCCGAGCAGATCTGCTGGACGCTCGGCGGCGTGCCCTGCCCCGGGACATACCCGTGGTCGAAGCCGCCCTCGAACCAGCCCCAGGTGATGCCGGCCGTCGTGAGTTCCTCTCCTATGTTATTGCCGCCCATCTCCATGGTGGTAGCGGGGGTGTTGTTGTCTCCGCCGTCGACGGAGGGCAGGTACGAGCAGATGTCGAAGCGCGGGTCGACGTCGCTGTAGTCGGTGCCTGGCCCTGGGGCTGGCTGGGAGCTGACGCTCGTCGGCCCTGTGGCTGAGGTCGTGATGTTGGAGGCGGCGACGTCAGTGGCGTCGAAGCCTGGAGGTGCAGAGCAAGCTGGTGCGTTGATCGTGGCGTAAGTCGGCCCACAGATGGCGCCGAAATGCTGTGCCGCCGTGACGCTGAGCGCCCCCGGCGTAGACGGGCCGTAAAAAGTGCCGAAGAAGTTGTCACTCAGCGTGAAATGCTGGGCATAGTTCCAAAGGGCTGTGACCGTGTTGCCGTCGTAGTAGTCCATGACGGCGTAGTTCGAGCTAGCACCCGGGGGTATCGGCGACGGGCTGGTCAGGCTGGCGTTCTCCTTTTGGAGGCACTCCTCCAGGGTCAGGCCGAAGCCGGTTTCTTGGACGTAGAGGTCCTCGGCGCCGTGGTCGGCCGCTGCCTGCTCGGGCGCGTAGCCGTGGTTCTGGTCGCAGGTCATGGCGTCGGTGCGGTCCAGGCGAGCCGGGTTGGACTGGTTGCCGTTGTTGGTGAGCAGGGGCCCGGTCGGCCCGCTCGGGCCGACGTCGTTGTAGAGACCGTTGACCTCGGGTGTCCCCGGCGCGGCCTGGAAGGCCGGCTCGCCCGGTGGGTTGGCCGCGAAGGGGTAGGTGCCAAAATAGTGGTCGAAGCTCACGTTCTCGTCGAAGATCACGACCAAGTGCTTGATAGGGGTCTTGGTAGCCGTCGAGAGAGGTGAAGTTGGTTGCGAGGTAGCCGGCTGGGTGAAGCCCAGGCTGCCTGCTAGCAACCCTGCCAAGGAAAGGAGCCGGACGGCCCCCTTGGTGTAAGGCCTCATGGTTGCTCCTTTTTGAAGGTACAGAACGCGCGAACGCCACGTGCTGATTGTCCGAGCTACGGACAGTCCACAGGTCGCTA
>DAHWQF010000636.1 GCA_027334785.1 Acidimicrobiaceae bacterium | reverse complement strand
GGATCGTGAAGTTCGGGGGCACCTGGGGCATGCTCCACGTGTCCAACTTGATCATGCCGACAAAGACCGCCGCCTCGAAGTCGAGCTACGGCACCACGTCGAGCTACGGCACCAAGTCGGGCAGTTCCGGTGCCAAGTCGGGCAGTTCCGGCGGCTGGTGACAACACCGGGCCCAGAGGAAGGGGCCTGGTTTCTTGCCTCTTTGGCACCAACACCAGGCCCCTTTTGCCGTCACAAACCGCGAGCGATGGCCCGAAAGTAGGTCCTCGGAAATAGACGTGTAGTGGTCCGTGGGCCACTCCTTGCATTATTTTTGTCCGGGAGCAGTAGCCGACCGCCTGGCGACATGTCGCACGCGGCGGGCCTCGGCTTGGCGGAAGCAGTTCTGGCTCGCGTGGTAGCACGTGAGGACGGCGGCGTGGACGGGTGAGTCAATGCAGATCGTGCCGGCGCCTTGGGGCCCACCCATGCGGGTGCGGGCTCTTGTCCGGGGAGCCTCAGATCTCCGGTAGTAGGACGGAGCGGAGTGTTGAACTCCCTCACGGCGCGGCGACCTGGTAGATGATGGGCCGGCGGTCACCGAGGAGATGGACGGTCGGCCCAGTGTTCGCCTCGGCGATGAGCTCGCCGAGGCCACGTGCGACGCGAGGTGAGCCCGGGCGCTCGAGGCTGACGAGCGCCCCGGCGTCGTTTACCCGCAGGTGCTTGGTGCCTTCAAGCGAGGAGGTGCCGAGCGCGAAGCCCACTTGGGCCTTGCCCTTGCCCCGGCGCTTGGCGAGGCACGGTGGCGGGCGCCGACGCGGGTCTTGGTCTTGCCGGCACCCGACGGCGGCCCCGCCCAGCACCCCCGCCCAGCACCCCCGCCCAGCACCACCGCCCAGCACCACCGCCAGGTAGCGGTTGCCCCGCCCCCTCGAGTTGCGGCCCTTGGTCTTGCCGGCCGACTGTTCCACCTGGGGGCAGAACTTGGCCCACGACAAGAGGTGGGCTGGGGTGGCGAAGACGCTCATGTCCACCCCGACCTCGGCGGTCAGGTCCTGGGCGGTGGTGCGGCCGGGGCCGGCGACGGCGTAGAGCTGATCCTCAACAGATGTGCCGACTCCTGTACCTCGCTTACTCGGCGCGTTGCCCGCTCGCAAAGGAAAGTTACCTACTCGGACAACCATCGCTGCTCGCGGGGCGTCCCTCTCACGGAGACGCCCCCACATGATTTCGAGCCACCGGCCGCACCAGCCCCGTAAGGTACCGTAGAATCCGGCAAGTTGGTTCGGGAAGGAGGTCCCTATGGCCGGTCAGCTCCGACATCGCCCTCGCTCGCGGTGGCCGGACCTGAAGCTGCTTGTCGCGGGAGCTGCGATCGCCATGGTCGCAGCTTCGTGCTCGTCGGCGCCAGCAGCGAGCGGCGCGCGGACGGCACCGGCGACCGCCAGCCAGGGCGCCCAGCGCTTGCGCCTGTCGCCGCGACGGCTAACCGGGGTGGTGCGGGCGGTAGGGCCGAGTTACCTCACGGTCCGGGACAAGGGGTTGACCGTGACCCTGGAGCTCTCTCCGACGACGAGGTACCGGCAGGCTGGCCAGAGAGCGGGCAAGCAGGCCCTTGTCGACGGGGAGCGCGTGCGAATCTTTCTTGCCAAGGCGTCGATGCCGCCGAAGGCTCAGGCTGCAACTGTGGTGGTCCTACCGACGACGATAGCCGGGAAAGGTACCTGTTCACGGGCTGGGCGAGCGGAGCGCGCGAGCACCCACCACCGACCGCGCGCGACCTGCTAGTGCTGCCGCGCGCTAATGCCGCGCGTGTTCATGCGGCCACCTTGAGGGGCCGGCCTGAGTAGGTCCAAGCGAAGGGTTTTGCCGTTTCGTTGTAGTTTTTGATGAACCGCATCAGCTTGGAGACCAGGTCGTCGCGTGATGTGAAGTTGCCTCGTTTGAGGACCTTGCGGGTAATGACCGAAAAGAACAGCTCCACCATGTTCACCCAGCTGGCGTGCTTGGGCGTGTAGTGGGGCACGAAACGAGGGTGCTCGGACAGCCATTTTTTGGTCTCGTGGGAGGTGTGCGACGAGCCGTTGTCCATCACCAGGTGGATCTCCAGCGGGGCCGCTACGTTGGCTTCGATCTTGGCCAGGAAATCGATGAAGGTGACCGAGTTGTTCTTGGCGATGTCGGTCCCCATCACTTCACCAGAGTGCACGTCCATCGCCGCCAGCAGGCTGGCCGTGCCATGCCGGCGGTACTCGAACTCGTAGCGGCCTGGTCGGCCCGGGGCCGCCGGGGTGGTGCCCACCACCCGCTCTTTGGCCTGGACAGCGGTCTTTTCGTC
>DAHWQF010000635.1 GCA_027334785.1 Acidimicrobiaceae bacterium | reverse complement strand
GAACCAGATCGGGTGCAGCGCGGGCGGTTTCTGGAACTTCACCAGCCTGCGTGAGAGCTTCTTCAACAACGCGATCGTCGGCTGGGCCGTCCCAGGGGTCCAGGCTCCTTCCGACAACTCCCACGGTCCTGCGACGATGTTCACGGGCGTCGGAATGTTTGTCGTCGGGACCAGCAGCTCATCCTCGGGTTCCAATGGTATCGGGGTGTGGGCGACCAATATGAACATCGACGGACTGTTCATCGGCCAGTGCTCCGTGGGCGCCGTGTTCGATACGACGGAGAACTTCGGCGCCTCTATCAGTAATGTCGAGATGCAACAGGTCTATCAGGGAATCCAACTCGCAACCGCGTCGGCAACGGCGGGGGGCACAGCCTCGAATATCACGCTCGCGAATATTGGAGCGAATGGCATACAGGTGAATAATGGGAACTGGCAGATCGGTCCGGGTAACTTCGCCACCGGATATGGCAATCCGGCACCGACCGACGCAGGCATTACCGCGGGCACTGGGGGCGACAACCAATATGAGCGGCTGCTGATCCACGACTTCGACTGGCCCTATGGCTCCTCGCCGTTCCTCTCCATCGCGAACAGCCAGGATGGCGTTCTCATCATCCGCAACTGCCCCGGCTACAACCCCGTGGGATCCGCAGTCCCCGGCACCGCCTTCTCCCTCCCCGCTTCCGGCACTGCGTGGACCAACAACACCGGCGTGGACGGCACCCTCTTCGTGACAGCGGCCGGAACGGTGACCGACGTGGTTCTACAGGGCGTTACCGTCGCCTCCTCCATTTCGGTCGGCCAGTCCTGGTTCGTCCCCGCTGGCGGCACGATCACCTTCACCTACACGACGGCGCCTACCCTGGTGTTCGTCGGCAACTGAGGAGGGTCATGAAGTACGGCAAGCGACCTGCGGTCCGACCCCCTCGCCTCGCCACGGCGAGCGCCTACGCGGTGGGTCGTCTCCCTGCTGCCCCGACAAGTGTCGCCGCTCCGCAACTGTCCTGGGGAATGGACCTCAACGACACGCTCGGCGACTGCACCATCGCCGGGGTCGCGCACCTGCTCCTCGCCTGGAACACCGACCGTGGCGCGAAGGCGGTCCAACCCCCTACGGACGACGAGGTTCGCCGGACCTACTTCGCCCTGACCGGTGGTCCCGACTCGGGCTTGGTCGAGTTCGACGTGCTCAAGGCCTGGTACCACACGGGCCTGTTCGGGCACGAGTGCCTGGGCTTCGCCCCGGTCGAGCGGACGATCCCGGACTTGTGCGAGACCATCGCGACGTTCGGAGGGGTCTACCTCGGCATCGCCTGCCCGGCCTCAGCCCAGCAGGACTTCGCCGCGCACCGCCCGTGGACCTGGGAGCCGGACAGCCCGACCGACGGCGGCCATTGCATCGTGGGAGTGGGTTACACGCCTACCGCGATGCTCTGCGTGTCCTGGGGCCAACTGGTCGAGGTGACCTGGCCGTTCCTGGCGCACTACCTCGACGAGGCGTGGGCCGTCATCGGACCGGAGTTCGCCGGGGCAGTAGACCTGCCGTCTCTCCGTCGCGACCTCGCGTTGGTCTAGAGCGCTCGGCGCGCCGCCGCGGCGAAGGTCGGCATCACCTGCTCCTGAACAAGGCCCAAGCCCCGGCCCGGAGTGGGTGGCGGGCCTGCCAGGCCCTACGGCGGACCCTGCGGACCCTGCGGGGCTCGACCGCCGCGCGTAGCGGGTGACGGACGGTCCAGTACGTGTGGTAGGCGCTCTTCCGTCTCACGTGTCCTCCTCTCGGACTCTCTTAGCCTAGCTTCTCCGTTGCGGTCGGTCAAGGCCGCCACCGAGCGAACGTCAAGTGGTACGATTGCGACATGGTCGCGGTGAGAAGGTTCGAGCGGGTGGCGCAGCGGGTCGCGGACCCGACTCGGCCCGGCAAGTGGCTCAAGGCGTTCCACTGGGTGCGGGCGTGCGACACCGAGCTGGTGTTCCAGGGTAAGAAGTACCGCCCGGACGAGTCGGGGTGGTTCGACCTCCCGCCGCACGAGGCACGCGAGCTCACCTCGATTGCCGCGTGGATGACGCGGGACCAGGCCGAGCGCCAAGGGGTCGATGACTTGGACGACCCGGACCTCGGAGGGATGCCGACCGTGCCGGCACGCCGGAAGGGCCGCACGACCTCATGAGTCTGCCGGCGCCGCCTGGGCTGCCGAGCCTGGCGAGCCCGGTTCAGACCTACTCCGCTCCCGCACTCAACACGGTCCCGGTGCCGCTGGTGTCGCCGTCCCAGTGGAACGCGTACCCCACCGCCCTCGCCGGCTCGAACCTGGTTCCGGGAGG
>DAHWQF010000634.1 GCA_027334785.1 Acidimicrobiaceae bacterium | reverse complement strand
CGTGCGGAAGCGAGCGTTCGGCGAGGAGAGCCAGAAAACCTCGGATGACTTGGGGACGATGCCCCAGAGCCCTCGGCCGGCGCCAGCCGCAAGCCCGCCGACCCCGCCCCCCTGTGGGCTCGGCACACCACGGGCCGTCCAGCGCCCGCTTCTCGAGAGCTCGAGGAGGACGGGCAGGCCGTAGGGGCCGCCGATCGTCGAGACACCCACGTAGACGGGCGACCCGTCCGCTCCCAGCGCGACCCCGCCGGGCCCGACGGGGCCGGCGGTATAGGGAAAGCGCTCGGACGCGCCCGTCACGATCGAGAGCCGCACCAGGGTCGTCTGCCAGTTGGTGTAGCTGGTGCCCGTGCGCGCCGCGTAGAAGAGGTCCTTACCGAAGAGAGACATCTCGCCCGCGGTGAAGGGCGCCCGGTAGCGGCGGTCGAGGGTCCCGTCGGAGCGGAGCTGCGCGATGGCACCTCTCTCGGCCGGGGCGCCGCGGGTGCCCGAGGGCGAGAGGCTGGCGAACGCCCCTCCGCTCCTAAGGCCGAGGAGGCCGTTGAGGTCTCCGGGGAGGGTCACCGAGGTGGAGCCGCTCGGGGTCGTGGACGGAGACGAGGCGAAGCGGTAGCGGTCATGGGCGCTCGGAGCCGAGGTGCCAAGGGTGGTCGTCACCTCGACGTCACAGGTCCCCTCGCCTCTCGGGGCAACCGCCAGGATCGACCCGTCGCTTTGCACGGCAAGGCTGGGTGCAAGGACGCCCCCGAACCGGACCGCCGTCGCGTTCCACAGGTCCTCGCCGCGGATCTGGACCGTGTTGCCTCCGCTTGTCGGGCCATTTGCAGGTGACACACCGCTCACGCGCGGTCGATGGGCGCCATAGAGGCCCACGTCCAAAAGGTTGAGATCCTGTCGCCAGCGGCCCAACTGCCCAGCCGCTTGGGTGGTGGTGCCGACGAGGTCTGTCGCCAGAGTCGTTTTGCTGGCGGGAGCGTTGACAGTGACCGTGCAAGCTCCATCTCGCGCTGTCCTGCAGGACAGGGCCGACAGGGTCGCGGGAGCCCGCGAGCTGAGCTGCACGTCGGAGTCCTGCACGGGCTCGCCGTTCGACAAGACCTCGGCGGTGAGCTTTCCCGAGGTCGTAAGCGTGAGCTTGGGCTTGCAGATCGTGGCACCGACGTCGTTCGTCGTGCAGACGACAGCCCAGCTGTAGCCGAGCGCCGGCGGCTCCGCCGCAAGGAAGAGCCCCACGCCGGGGTGGGCGACGGTCAGTTGCGTGGCCATGTCCTGCGCCGCTCCCGTGTAGGCCTCGTTGCCCGTCCAGGTGGCCTCGAGCCTGACCGAGCGCGTGGCGACGTCGGGGCCAAGTGTCGGCACCCAGGTGATGTCGCAACCGTCGCCGGAGGTCTCGGCGAGGATGACGGGCGTGCAGGTGCCGGCGGGGCTCGCGTCGTCGAGCAAGGTGACCGTTCCCCCCGTGGCGAGCTGGAGCAGGTTGGTGCCTGCAAATCCGTGAATGAAGATTCGAATCTTGTAGGACTGGCCGGCCATGACGTCGCTGCCGCCTGGCCACAGCGGCTCGAGCGCGAGCGTGCTCTCACCTGGACTCACGTCGACGAGCTGGGAGGTGGAAGAGCCCGCGTAGGTGCCTGTGCCCTCCCAGTTCGCTGTGACGGATTGCAACCCGGTCGGCAAGGGCGTGGCGGCAGGGAGCACGGCGGTGCAGCTGCCCTGCTCGAGGGTGCACGAAAGGGGCTGGCTTGCAGAGATGGTTGCGACGCCGAAGTGGACCTGTGACCCCGAGACGGCAATGATGTTGCCGTCCGCGTCGTGGACGGTGGCCTTGAGCTCAAGGGGCTCTCCAAAGCGCGTCACTGGCAGCCCGCGGCTGTCGTTGGGCAGCGGTTGACCGTGCTCGTCGAGAAGGCCCAGCGACAGCGACGTCGGCGAGCCTGCAGGAGTCGACGTGCCACTCACCGTGAGCTGGACCAACGAGACGGCGTAGGTTCCCGTGATGCCAAGGCCTGCGTTCGCCACGCCGAGCTCGGGGCTGAGCTGGATGTCGACGGGCTGGCTGTGAGCGCCGCTCACGTACGCGCCCACCGACAAGGTGAGGTCCGTCTGGTAGACGGCTTCGCCGAAGGCGCTCCCCAAGGAGTTGACGAACGCCGACTCTGGGCTCGCCTGCCCCTGAGCGACGGCGATCGCGTTCGTCGCCGCGCTTTGCATCTCGGAGCTCGCGAGATCGAGGTACTGCGCGAGGGTCTCGATGTCCTCGACGTCGGGCGGGCCGACGGTGACGCCGGTGTTGACGCTCACGTTCTGGACGTCTTGTGCACCCTCG
>DAHWQF010000633.1 GCA_027334785.1 Acidimicrobiaceae bacterium | reverse complement strand
GTGGGCCAGGCGGGGCCCCGGCCGGGCCCCTTCGCTGAACCCACCGACCCGACGAGGGGCCCGGCCCCACCTGTCCCACCGGCGCCGCTGGCGGGCTGCCCCCCAGGAGCGGCCGTGACGGGGCTCATGGGTAACGTCCCTGGCGTCACCTCCCTGCTGTGACGGAATTGTCCTAATTTAATATTCGTCACCGTGGGTGCCCCCCTCGCGTACGCGACGCTGGGGAGCAGCCGTACCCCCGGCCGGCAGTGGACGGTCCGCCTCCGACGCTACGACGGGGACGAGCTCGTGGTCACGGGCAACTTGAGCCAGCTGAACGCCGAGCACCTGGCCGAGCAGCTGAACTGCTTCTTCCAGCCGCCCGTGCCTGGCCGCCCCGGGGGCTGCGCCAACTGCGGGGCAGCCATCGCCCAGGCCGACGACGGCCGTCCCCGGGCCTACTGCAGCCACAGGTGCCGACAGCAGGCGTACCGCAGGCGGCGCACCGTGAGCAGCCCGGGGCCCGCCTAGCAAGGGCGCGCTGGCCCGGGTGGCCCGAGGAGCGGCAGCGGTCACTGGGCCGCACGGCGCCGGGTGGCCTTCGCCGGCGAGACGGGGAGGCCGTGGGCCTCGAGCAGCTCGAGGTACTGGTCGACCAAGCCGGGCGACATGCTGGTGAGCAGCGGCAGTTCCTCGCGGGCGAACTTGGTGGCGAGGAGCCTCACCCTCTCGAAGCCCCTTATGTAGCGGTCGACCGCTTCCTTGGAGTGGTAGGTGCGCGCCGCGATGTCGGGCGTGGTGAGCCCCTCCAGATAGAGGCGCACGACCGCGGCCTTGTGGGTGGGGAACGAGCCCATATCGGCGACGTAGCCGCGCAGGGGCAGGAACTCGCCCCTCTTGCGCAGGGCGACGGCGGTCATGCTCACGGCGCCCTCCGAGTAGCCGGTCAGCGCTGAGACGTCGGCGCAGGACAACACCCCGCCTTGGCTGTAGGCCTCGTGGGTGAGCCGGCGGACCTTCACCTCGCGCCGGCGGGCAGCGACCGCACCGGCCCGGACAGCCTCGTGGTCCTCGTCGGCCACGATGCTGAGGCGTACGGGCACGAGCCTCGTCTTGGCGATCGTCTTGCCCTTGCCCCCGCTCTCGCCGACTGCTGCGGCGTGGTAGACGAGCTGGCCAGGCTCGAGGTCGCCCGGCTTCACGTAGTAGTTGGCGACCACCTTGCAGATGTCGTCGACGATGGCGGACACGACGACGGCACCCTTGTCATAGCCGTACTCGTGGAGGAACTTGTAGCGCAGCAGCGAAGGGAGGCTCCGGCGGGCGAGGCGGCGGTAGTTGACCTGCGAACGGCTGAGGCCTCTCACGCTGGGCCCCCCTTTTTCCCCCCCGCTATGCGAGCCATCTCGGGGTCGACCAGGTCCCTCAGCCTCGGTGCGGCGGGGAACTCGCGCCGTGCCCGCTCGTAGAGGCCGATGTACTCGGCGATGAGGGCTGCAGAGCGGCCGGTGGCCGCCCTGATCTCTGGGATCTTGGCGCCCCTCGCGTAGAGGGCGGCTATCTGGCGGAAGTCGGCCAGGTAGCGCTTTATCGAGCCCTCGGAGTGGGCAGTGCGGCTCTCGACCTCGGTGAACTGGAGGCCCCAGAGGTAGAGCTGCACGACCTTGGCCTTGTGGGAGAGGCCGGGGCCGATGTCCTTCACCTGGCCTCGGGTCGGCACCGCCACCCCTTCGGCCCGGCAGGCGGCCAGGTCCCGCTTCACCGTCGCCGGCGAGCTGCAGGTCAAGTAGGCGAGGTCCTCTATGGTGAGGAGCCCCCCTTGCACTCTGGCCTGGCGGGCCAAGCGGGCCAAGCGTCCCTGGCGCATGGCGGCCAGGCCGTGGTCACGGAGCGCCACCTGGTCCTCGGCGGACGCGAGCTCCAAGGCCACCTGCACCTTACGGCAGGCGATTATCGGCTTGCCCGGCGGCTCGTTGGCGTCCAGCGCCAAGTAGCACAGCTCGCCCGGCTGGGTGGCCACGTGGCCGTACTCGGCGAAGTAGCGGGCCATCTGTTCGTAGTGGGCACGGGCAAGGACAGGCGTCAGGTTGAAGTCCTCGCAGATCCGTTGGACTATCGCCTGCTCGGCGTCCTTGGCCGCCAGCCTCGCCGTGCCATAAGCATCGATGAGCATGGGACCTCCTTGGGTGTTGCTGTCCAAGGAGAGTACGGCTCATCCGAGCTGATAGTAAGTGCACCCAGTTGGCCGGCGCCCCATCTACCGGATCTACCAGGCGCCCCATCTACCAGGAGCGGCCGCCCTGGGAGAAACCGCCCGCCCACGGCATGCCCGGTGAGCCGATGACGTG
>DAHWQF010000632.1 GCA_027334785.1 Acidimicrobiaceae bacterium | reverse complement strand
CGGCGGGGAGCTGGATGGTGGCGGGGAGCTGGCCGATGCCGAGCGGAAAAGGGCCATCGAAGCGGTGCTGATGGTGGCCGAGTCGCCGGTCGAACCGGCGCTCCTGGCCCAGCTGCTCGAGGTCAGCCCCGCCCGGGTGGTGGCCCTGTGCGAAGAGCTTGCTCAAGGGTACCAGAGCGATGGGCGGGGCTTCGTGCTCGTCAAGGTCGCCGGCGGGTTCCGGTTCCAAAGCCACCCGGATCTCGCGCCTTACGTGGAGCGCTTCGTGCTGGAGGGCCAGCCCTCGCGCCTGTCAGCCGCGGCTTTGGAGACTCTGGCGATCGTCGCGTACAAGCAACCCGTATCTCGCGCCCAGGTCGCCAGCATCCGAGGTGTCAATTCGGACGGGGTGTTGCGGACGCTCGGCCAGCGGGGTTACGTTGCCGAGGTCGGTCACGACCCAGGGCCGGGGCAGGCGGTCTTGTACGGCACGACGGCGCTGTTCTTGGAGCGCCTTGGCCTCGACAGCGTCGAGGACCTCCCTCCACTCGGGGACTTCGTACCGGGGCCAGAGGTCATGGAGGCGCTCGAGCAAGGCCTGCGCCCCTCCGGCTGAGCCCCGGCGGGACCTACCGCAGAGCGTCCAGGCCCTCTGGAAGCAGTTGAAGGCCCCCTTTCCGAGCCGTGAGGCTTCGCGGTCTAACCACGCAAGCTCGTCAGGGTCGGCAAGTGCACCCAACTTCACCGCAGGGCCTCTTTCTCGGTGCGCTCGCGACTCCCGGGTGCAGGAGGCCGTGCTTGAGTGACGCCGAGCGCACCGAGTTTAGAATTCTGCACCTGGAATGAAGGGACCGAGCCGCCGGCTTCACCGTGCCCAGCCGGCGGCTCCAGCCAGCCCCGGTCAGCTCTCTCCACCTGCCGGCGGGGGCCCGCCGGCCTCTTTCCCGCCGGCCTCTTTCCCGCCGGCCTCTCTCCCGCCGGCCTCTCTCCCGCCGGCCTTCTGGGCAGCCATCACCGAATAGAGCTGCCGGCGGGTGTCCTCCAGGATGCGGACGGCATGCTCGTGCTCTTCAGGCCCGCCGGCCATGGCCACCTGGGCGACCACGGCGAAGAGGCTGCGAGCCGCCCGGCGCAGCTCCCAGGCGCCGGCGGGTGCGCCGGCGGTGAACTGCTCCCAGGGCAAGGGGCCAGCCTTGACTTGGTCTGCGGCCCGTCGGCCCTCCTCCGTGAGCGAAAACCGTCGCCTGCCGCCTTCGCTATCGGGCTCGGCTGTCACTAGTCCCTCGTCCTCCAGCAACTGGAGGGTGGGGTAGATGGAGCCTGGGCTCGGTTGCCAGAAGCCCTCGGTCCGCTGCGACAGCTCGGTGATGATCTCGTAGCCGTGCATGGGGCGCTCGGAGAGAAGCGCGAGCGTGGCGCTGCGGACGTCGCCGCGCCGTGCCCGGTGGCCTCCGCCCCGGCCCCAGCCACCGCCACGACCCCAACCGCCGCCTCCCGGTCCCGGGCCCCACCGCGCAAGCCAGCGCGGACCTGGCCCAGGCCCGAACTCCTCGGGCGGTTCGTGACCCTGTTCTGCCCATGGCGGCCCGAACCAGCCCGCAGGGCCGCCCTTCGCTATTGGCCGGGGCCCTCTGCCCCAGTGCTCATGATGAGGATGCATGTCAACCTCCTTGGTTGTTGTCTCCGTTCAGCACTTCAGTACCTAGGTGCCAGCACCCAGTGTAGCGATATATCGCTAAGACCGGCAAGAGTTGAACTGCGGGGGCGGTACCGGATGGTGCTGGTCGGCTGGCCGACCAGGCCGAGCACCTCGCCGGCCCTGCTAGGCGAGTTGTAGGGCAGTCCAGTAAAGTGGCGTCACGGCCGGGGCGGGTCGGGTACTTCGTCTCGGGCGGGTACGCAACCAGACGGCCGGGAGTGCACCTCCGTGGCTTGCCTCCCGGAAGAGGAAAGCGGGCCACAGTGGTCGGGTCACCTGGAGCGGACGAAGGAGAACGCCTGCAGAAGGTGCTGGCGGCCGCCGGCCTTGGCAGCCGCCGGGCTTGCGAGAAGATGATCCTGGAAGGCCGGGTCAGTGTAAACGGTGTGACGGCGCACATCGGGCAGAGGGCGAGGCGAGGGACCGACCGCATCGCCGTGGACGGTGTCCCCTTACCCGAGACGGAGGTGTTCGCCTACTATCTGGTCAACAAGCCCGCCGGTGTGATCTGCAGCGCGCCGGGGCCGCACACCCACGGCAGTGTGGTGGATCTCGTCCCCGAGGTGCCCAGGGTGTTCCCGGTGGGGCGGCTCGATGTCGCGACGGACGGCTTGATTATCCTGACCAACGACGGCGAGCTCGCGTACAGGTTGGCG
>DAHWQF010000631.1 GCA_027334785.1 Acidimicrobiaceae bacterium | reverse complement strand
GGCCCGCAAGTCCCCCCGGAAGATGGCCATGCCGGCGTTCAATACTGTCACGGTGTCCACGACCTGCTCCAGGAAGCCCATCAGGTGCTCGACGACGACGAGCGCCATGCCTGCGTCCTTCAGGCGACGGAGCAAGCCGGCGACGTGGTCCAGCTCGCCCGGGTTGAGCCCGGCGCCGAGTTCGTCCACGAGGAGGACCTCCGGTCTCGCGGCCAGCGCCCGGGCCAAGTCGAGCAGCTTCTGCTCTCCGCTCGTGAGCGCGGACACCCGGCGGCTAGCGACCCGGTCCAGGCCGACGAAGCTGAGCGGGTCCCCCTCGAAGATGGCACGCTCGGAGTGCCGGGACGGGCGCACAAGAGCGACGTTCTCGGCGACCGTGAGCCCCGTCAGCGGACGCGGGTTTTGGAATGTCCGGTTGAGCCCCAGCCGGCACAACTTGTGAGACCCGAGCCCAGTGACGTCCTCGCCCCTCAGCAACACGGTCCCGCCGCTCGGCTTGTAAACACCCGAGACCACGTTTATGAGCGTGGTCTTGCCCGACCCGTTGGGCCCGACCAGGCCGACCGCACGCCCGCCAGAGACCTCGAGGCTGATCTCGGAGAGGGCCTGGAACCCGCCGAAGGCCTTCGACAGCGCCTTTACCTCTAGGAGGGTGGCAACCCCGGAGGCTTCGGAGGCTCGTGCGCCTGCGGCCGGCTCAGGCGCCGCCAAGTCGCCTCGCCTGGGACGAAGAGCGCCGGCGCAACACACGCCCGACGAAACGCTCCCACCAAGCCGGCCTGTCCCCCGGCCCACCCACGAGCGAGAAGAGGCCACCGGGGAGGAAAAGTATAAGAGCGAATATCAACAGCCCGTATACGAGCTCGAAGTACTGAGGGTTGGAAACGCCGATGTACTGGTACAACGAGTACAGGGCCAGCGCACCCAGCACCGGCCCGAGCACGGTCCGGACCCCGCCGAAGAGAGCGAACACTATGGCGTACACCGAGACCGTGAGGTCGAAGGGGGTCTGGGCGTAAAAGGCGGCAGTCATTATTGCCCAGACGCCGCCGGCCAAACCGGCCAGCACAGCGCTGATCAGCCAAGCCGAAGTCCGCGCCCGCACCACGTCGATGCCGGCCATCGCCGCGCTCACCGGGTCGGCACGCACCGCCCTGAGCGAGAGCCCGAAATGGGAGTCGCGCACGAAAACGACCACGAGCGCGGCCAGTCCTGCCAGAGCCACCGCCACGACGTAGGTCTGGTCGGAGCTGAGGACCGCTGGCAACGACATCCCGCTCTCGCCGTAGGTCCACGGCTCGTTGGAGACGACGTAGTACATGACCTGCGACGCGGCCAGGGTCGCCAGAGCGAAGTAGGCGCCAGACAGGCGCAGCAGCGGGGCGAGCACTAACCCGAAGACGCCCGCGACCAGCCCACCGAAGAGGAGCGCTACGAGGCCGGGGAAGTGCCAGTCGACGACCGACAAGGACGCCCCGTAGGCGCCGGCGCCGAAGAAACCTACGTATCCGAAGGGGAGGTAACCCGTGTAGCCGTAGATGACGTTGATGCCCTCGGCCAACACCATGTAGACGGCCAGCGTCGTGAGGAAGGCGACGTTGTCGTAGACCTGGGGCGCCACCGCCAAGACGCCAACGCTGACCACGACCGGTAAAACCCGGCGCCCCCAGCGTCGCTCCCAGCCCCGCGCGCCGCTCGGCAACGCGTGGTACCCCCCCCGGGCCGCCGGCGCCAACCCTCCTTCTGGAGCTGCGCCTTCTGGAGCTGCGCCTCCTTCTCGGGGAACGCCGGCCGCCGGTGGCGCCCCCGCCCGCACTTGAGCACCCGCGGCGTCTTGGTCCTCCCTCGCCGGCGCCGGGCCGGGCTCAGGCAACCCGTGCCCTCCTGGCGAAGAGCCCGCTCGGCCTCAAAAGCACGACCGCTAGCAGCAAGGCATAGGGGACCATCCCCGTCCACTCGGTGGCGTAGGCCTGGGTGAGGCTGGAAGCCAGCCCGTAAAGCAGGCCCCCGACGGCAGTGCCCAGGGGGTTGCCGAGCGAGCCGATCACGATCACGGTAAAGGCGACGATGGTGAGGCCGCTCCCGCTCGTCGGGTTGATCCCGCCCAGCATAAAGGCGGCGAGCGCACCCGAAGCGCCGGCAAAGGCGATGCCGATCATGAAAGCCGACGTGGCAACCAAGCGAACCCGCACCCCCGACGCCGCCGCCTCTTGCTCGTCGGACATGACTGCCCGGGTCCCGAGCCCGAGACGGGTCCGGTAGAGGTACAAGTAGAGCACCAAGAGCGCCGGCAAAGATATGGCCGCCGCGACGACCACGGAAAGGGAGTAGGCCT
>DAHWQF010000630.1 GCA_027334785.1 Acidimicrobiaceae bacterium | reverse complement strand
GGTCGGGAAGACGGTGGCGTTGAAACCCTTCGTCTGGCGCCAGTACGACTCGCTCTCGAAGATGAGGTAGGTGAGGACGAGGCCGGCGACGTAATTGAGCAAGAGCGAGGTGAGGATCTCGTTGGTCCTGGCGAACGCCCGCAGCAGGCCGGGGATGAGGGCCCAGCCCATCCCGCCTACGCAGCCGCCGATGACCATGGCGCCGATAACGGCGAGGGACCTCCGCCGCCGCCGAAGAAGAGACCGGCGCCGGCACCCACGATGGCGCCCATGTACATCTGCCCCTCGGCGCCGATGTTGTAGAGCTTCATGCGGAAGGCCGCGGCGGCGGCGAGGCCGGTGAACGCGAGCGGCGTCGCCACGGTCAGCGTCTGGTCGAGCGAGCCCTGCTGTATGAACCCCGCCTGGAACAATTCCCGGTAGGTGGAAAGAGGGTTGTGCCCCGTGACCACCAAGACGAGCGCGGCCACGAGGAAAGCGACCACGACCGAACCGACCGGTACCGCGAAAGCCAGCCAACGGGGCCGGCGAAGCCTCTGCTCGATGCTGATCCGCACGCTCTACCTCGTCCTTCCACCGGGCAGGGGGTGCCGGCCGGCCGGCACCCCCTGCCTTGTCTATTCGCTCGTCCTGCCTTGTGGGTTAGGCCGTCCTTATTCGCCCCTCAGCCCGTCGGGCTCCCGATGACGCCCTTCACTAGCCAGTTCATCCCGTAGAGGCTGTTGGTGCCGCCCTTCAGCACCTGCAGGCGCACGCCCGGCTTCACGCGCAGCATGCCGCTCTGGTCGTAAAGGGACCCGGTGAACTCGTAGAACTTGCCGTTCTCGATCATCTTCTCGTACTTGGCGATGAGCGCCTTGGTCTTGGCCGAGACACGAGGCCCATAGGGCGCCAGGCTGGTGAAGCCGTCGTTGATGTTGCCGTACCAGAAGCCCGGCTTCCAAGTGCCGGCCATCGCCTCCTTCACCCGCATCAGCTCGTACGGGCCCCAGTGGTACACGGCCGCCGTCAGCCACGACTTGGGGGCGAACTTGGACGAGTTGGAGTCGTAGCCGACCCAGGGGATACCGACTGACTCGCAGAACTGGCCCGTGGCGGGGGAGTCGACGTTCTGACCGATTACGTCCACCCCGGTCGAGTACAGGCTTTGGGCGGCCCTGCGCTCTGCTGCTGGGTTGTACCAGGAGTGCGTCCAGACGATCCGCACGGTCGCGCCCGGGTGGGTCAACTGGGCACCGAGCGTGAAGGCGTTGGTGTGCCGGATCACCTCGGGGATCGGGTAGGCGACGACGTAACCGAGCTTGCCGGTCTTCGACGCCGCGCCCGCCGCCATTCCGGAAAGGAAGATCGTGTCCTCTGTCGCGCCGAAGTACTCGGAGACGTTCTTCATGACGAGCGTCCCGGTCGCCTGCTCGAACTTGATGTCTGGGTACTTGTTGGCCAGCGCCGGCGTCACGTACCCGTAGGAGGTCGCGAAGATCATCTTGTAGCCTTGGGCGTTCAGGCTCGCCACGGTCTGGTTGAACTGCGTCCCGACGGCGATGTTCTCCTTGAAGGTCGTTTCCACCTTGCTGCCGAGCATCTTCTGCACGTACAGGCGGCCGGCATTCTGCGCCTGCGACCACCCTCCATCGTTGTGCGGGCCTACGTAGATCCACGCCACCTTGTAAGGCGTCGCTCCTTGTGCCGTCGCCGTAGTCGCGCCCATGAGCACGGGCGCGACGAGCCCGGTCGATAACAGGACCGCTGCGAGCTTGTGTCTCTTCATCCTTCCTCCAATACAAAGCGCCGACGATCTCTCGCCGGCTATTGCCCCTACGAGGCCGGTTGTCGACGCGTAGCGCTTCCGGTCCCGGACCAACAGCGGGATCGTAGGCCCGGCCAACCCCCTGCCAATAAGGCCAAGAGTGCCTATTCGTGGAAGACCGATGGAAAGTGGGGGTCCACCACCTGGCTGGGCGGCGTGAATAGCCTCGGGAGAGGCCGTCGAAGAAGGAGGTAACGGGTGGCGTCGAAAAGGCAGCGGGCGCGCCGGGAGCGCGTGCGCAGGCGGGCGGGCCTGGGGCTGCGCTGCGAGCAGTCCGGGCTCCGTCGGGTGGCCGAGGCCGTCTGGGAGGAGGCGGCGGCAGTCGCCCTCCAGGTCATGGACCCCGATGTCCCGGCGGGCGAGGCGGCCGAGATCGGCCGCCAAGCGCTGCGGGCCGACCCCGAC
The DNA here is from genome assembly GCA_027334785.1 of Acidimicrobiaceae bacterium. Classification (GTDB taxonomy): domain Bacteria; phylum Actinomycetota; class Acidimicrobiia; order Acidimicrobiales; family Palsa-688; genus JAJZYO01. Next base: position 123 of record DAHWQF010000630.1, on the reverse strand, counting down.
GACACCCGCGCCCAGCTCGTTTTTGCCGAGGCGTTGGAGGCGACAGCCCGAGGCACTGGCCCGGGAGGACGCCATGGTGGCGCGGGGGACCGCGCCCTCGCTTCGTTCCAGGACCGTTCGGTG
>DAHWQF010000062.1 GCA_027334785.1 Acidimicrobiaceae bacterium | reverse complement strand
TGCCTCGAAGCGCTCTAGGGCCCATCGCTCCGGCATCCCCGCAAGCTCTGCAGCTACGGCGTCACTCACCTCTCCAGGATACCACCCGGAGAGCAATACTTCAACTCTTTCCGCGCCACTTCTTACATCGCGGACTACCTGCTCAACGGGGTAGTGAGGCCGCTACTTCCGGAGGTCTGAGGCCCTGCGGGCGCTCGACGCCTCGACCGTCTCGATGGGCGGCACGGTACTGCTGAGCCAAGGGAACAAAGCGGCCACGTGCGGCGCCGCCACGCTCACCGACCTCGGCAACAACCTGGTGGTCGGCACCGCGCCCAACAGCGCCTGCACCGTTACGAACGGGGTCGACGGGGACATCGTAAGCACGTCCGGGCTCGACCCTCACCTGGGGCCCCTCGTAGTGGACGACCTTGTTGTCCTCCTTCAGCGTGTAGTTGAACTCGGGGTAGCCCCAGTCCGCTACGTCCCAGTTGGCCCACCCAGGGGGGCGGCGTCGACATGTGGTAGCGGTTCAGGTACTTGCCCATCATGGCCGTCCGGTAGCCGGCTGCCAACAGGTCGGTGGCAATGGTCGAGTACTGGTCCCCGTGAGAGTTGAAAGCCTTGTCGCCCCCGTTGGGCCCGGTGTTGTTGTAGACGCCGGTGTCGTGAGGCAGGCGCCCGGTGAAGATCGACGCACGAGAGGGGCAGCAAAGGGAGTCCGACACGAAGTAGTCCGTGAAAGTAGCCCCTTCACCCTCGGGACGCCCGACAAAGGCCGCTTCGACGACGGCTCGAGGTGCTCAGGGCTTGGCGCCGAGCGCTCGGTCGATGTCCTCCAAGAGGTCATCGACATGCTCTAGGCCGACGGACAACCTGACCATGTCGGGAGTGATGCCCACTTGGGAGAGGGCGGCCGGGCTGAGCTGGCGGTGTGTCGTAGATGCTGGGTGGGCCACGAGGGACTTCGAGTCGCCCATGTTGACCAGGCGCTTGAACAGCCGCACGCTGTCGAAGAAGGATATCGCCGCCTCGTACCCGCCGGCCGGCCCGAAGGTGAGCACGGAAGGGAACTTCCCGCCCAGGTACTTCTCGGCCAGCTGGTGGTAGGGGTTGGCCTCGAAGCCGAGGTAGCGCACCCACGCCACCCGCCGGTCCGTAGCAAGGTACTCAGCCACAGCTCGGGCGTTTTCCTGAGCACGCTCGAGCCTCACGGAAAGGGTCTCGAGCCCCTGCAGCAACAAGAAGGCGTTGAGCGGTGCCAAGCTCGCGCCTTCGTTGCGCAGGCCCACCGTGCGACAGCGCACGGCGTACGCGTTGGACGGGAAGTCCCTCGCGTACACGACGCCGTGGAACGCCGGCTCGGGCTCGTTGAACATCGGGAAACGCCCCGGATGCTCGGCCCAGGGGAACTTCCCCGAATCGACCACGACGCCGCCCAAGGCCGTACCGTGCCCACCGACGAACTTCGTGAGCGAATGCACCACCACGTCCGCCCCGTAGCGCATCGGCTTTAGGCAGAGTGGGGTGGCGATGGTGTTGTCCACGACGAGCGGGACGCCGCGCTCGTGCGCAACCTCCGCGAATGCTTCTATGTCGATGACATTTCCGGCGGGGTTGCCAATGCTCTCGACGAACACCGCTGTCGTGTGCCCGTCGATCAGCGCTGCGGCCTGTTCTGCTCGATCGCCAGCGGCGAACCTCACCTCTACGCCCTCCTTGTCCAACACGTGGGCGAAGTACGTGTAAGTGGCGCCGTAGAGCTGGGGGGTAGCGACGATATTGCAGCCAAGTTGGGTCAGGTTGCGTACCGAGTACCGCACCGCCGCCGCCCCCGAACTGACAGCCACGGCCGCCGTGCCCTGCTCCAGCGCTGCCATCCGCCGTTCGAGCACGTCGACCGTCGGGTTGTTCACCCGGTTGTAATGAAAACCCGGCGCTTCGAGGTCGAAAATGGCGCCGGCGTGGGCCGCGTCGACGAAGTCGTGCGCCACAGTCTGGTAAATGGGGACCGCGACCGCCCTCGTCTCGCCTGCCTCATAACCGCCATGTATAGAAATGGTCTCGTCACGCACTGTTCACCACTGTAGGCGTGCGGGCCCGTCACGCCCAAGAGGCCTCAGGAGGTGGTGACGAGCGCCCGCGCGAGCCTCGCCTCGCGTCTGCAGGTCCTCTCCAGTGCTCTCGCGAGCCAGTTCCCCATCAGCTTTTGAGCAGCACCCTCCCAACCTGCGTTCACCTGGCGCGCCGCCAGCTCGAAGGGGAAACTACTCATCAGCGCCGGGTCCCGAGCTCCGCTCACTACAGCTTGCTCGAACTCCCCGAGCGCGGCTGCCGCCTCCTCACCAAGGTAACCCACGGGCTGGTTTGGGTAAGAACCTTGGTCACCAGAAAGGTACCTCCGGACGTCTCGTCGGTACTCCCGGAGCAACGTGAGGGGGCTGTACTCGGGGTGGCCCTGGAGCAGCAGCACCTCACAACCCCCCCGTTCCCCCACCGCCACGGCCCAACCGGCGTCAGCGGAAGAAGCAAGGACCCTGAAGCCAGAGGCCTCCAACTCCGAAGACGGCACCTCGTTGAAGCGCGAATGAGGGAGGAAGAGATCGGTCAGCCCAACCATCAGCGGGTGTGCCTGGTCCAAGGCATCGCCGAAGACGCCACTACATTTTTCCACGAGGAGCCTGCGGTTTACGCCGTCGAAGGAGAAAAGGGCGGCGTGGGCGCTCATGCAGGACAGGAGCATGCTCGGCACTTTCGAACGCGCCCACCAAAGCATCTTTTCCATGGAACCCCAAAACGGCTCTTCGCTCAGGTCGAGCTTGGTCGGCTCCGAGCCGGTCACCGCCAACGCGTCAGGCGAAAAGTCCTCCAGCGCCTCGAGGCCGAGGTAGCGCTCCTGTATGAACGCATTTATTGCTGGGCCCCTCTTTATACCGGGGAGGTTGAAGCGCCGTATTTCTACCTGAAGGTCCTCGTCGCCACTTAGCAGCTGCACCCATCGACGCTCGGTCTCGTGGAACGCGGCGTCTGGCATGTTGTTGACAAAGCCGACTCGGAGACGTCGCCCCAGCCGACCAACTCGGCGGCTGTGGCGGTGGCCCGCAGGCATCGGGGCACGACCGACCGTTGGCCGCCCGCCAGGTGGCTCTGCTCCTGTGCGTTGCCCGCTACCGCCTTCCTCGTCGGTGTCGCCGGCGACGTCGCCGACCACCCGCCGAGCGAGGACGGCCGCGTCCAAGAAGGCTCGTGAACGGCTCTTAGGCGAGGGGATGTACAAAGTGAAATACCGGGCGCCCTCGGACAGCACGCCGAACACCCAGAGCCGGGGCGCCGCTCGGCCGTCGGCACCAAGGGGGTGGAACTCCTCGTCGATGTCGATACCACCGGCCGCGGTCCCCTCGAAGTCGAGTGGCCGGAGCCTGCCCCGCCGCACAAGGTTGCCTAGGAGGGGCGAAGCTGCGTCAGCGAGCGGCGGTGCCTCCAGGTGCGCGCGCACCACGAGGTCAACGGCACACGACAGGGGGCGCTGCAACCGGGTGGAACGGACAAGCGCTTTGCCGCCCGGCCCGAAATCGACCTCCGGCTCAGGCCCGAAGGGCGCGGACAATACCCCGGCTTCCATCAGGGCAAGAAACTGCTCCGACCGGAACGCCGGTGGCCCTGCCACCAAGCGGGCGAAACGGCCACGCAGGTCCTGCTGGAAGTCGAGGTGAGACTCGAGCGTGAGTCCCTTGAACTCCACGGCTAGACGCAGAGTGTCGCGAAGCACGCGAAGCGTCTCATAGGCGGCCTTCAGCGGGCTGCCCCCGGGTGCCAGCGCCGCCGCCAGGTCGGAACGCACCGCCCCGTAGACCTCGGCTTGGTACCCCTCTGAGTCCTCGTAGCGCGCGTCGTCCCCCACGAAGAACTGCTTTGCCGCTCTAAAGTCCCCGTAGGTAGCTCAGTGGCGCGAGACCGCCGCTTCGAACCTGCCCGCAGCCCACGCTGCCAGGAGGTCGTCACGCACACGTCTTGCCGCACCCTCGCCTCTCGCGACCTCCGCAGCGCGCGTGTAGTAACAAAGCTCCATCTCGGCGAACACGAGGGGCAGCAGTTCATGGCGAGCGTCAAGCTGGCGCTTGGTGCCTCCCGTGCCGGTCTTCAACGCCCTCACCGCGTCCGCGGTGCATATCGCGGGCCGGTAATGCCCTACCGGGTCAGCCGTCCCGAACGGCTTGGCACAGTAGGGGTAACCACTTCGCGAGTACATGTACAGCGTCGGCTCCCGTCCGCTCGGGTGGTAGGCAACGGACCCGTCCGACCGCCTCGAGTAGGTGCCGCCGAGCCCTGTAGTCAGGGCGGCTATGACGTCGAGGGCGACGAGGCCCATGCCTTCGACGGCCACGCGGTCACGAGGCCCGACCGAGCCCATGTAGGCCTCGCTCGGGTACGGCTCAGCTGGGCCCACACCCCCACGGGTAGGTGCCTTTAGGTGACCGGTCGTGACAACGACGTGGTCCACGAGAAGGGACTGGCCGGTTTCCAGGTACACCCGCTCGCGGCCCCCTTCTACCGGCTCGACGTCGACTGCAGAGGTCTCGTGCCAGCACACCGCAATACTGGGCTTCGCCTCCGCTACCAGCACGTCGTAAAACCACTCGAGGTATTCCCCCATGAGCCTTCGCGGTAAGAAGTCATGCGGCCCGACGCTCTGGCCGCCATGCACGCTCCCGGCGTGCTCGTCGCGTGGCGACCTCCCATCGCGAGCCGACAACCGGCAGTTGAGGGGTTCCCAGGACAAGCCCCGTTCCCTCGCCCACTCGTAAAAACTCCTGCCATGCCTTTCGGGCCCGACGAGCTCCGGGAACGGGTACATCGAATGCTGGCCACAGGGCGTGTTGAGCAAGAAGTAGTCGGGCTCGGCCGCCGCATAGAGCCCGCCCCCAGGGCGGTTGGGCTCTACCACATGGACCGTCAGGCCGGTCTCACGAGCACGCCGAGCCGCGTCCACCAGGCGCTCCAGCACGCAGAGCCCCCAGGGCCCAAGGCCAATTATGCAAACCGTTCGAGACGCAGCCATGACGTAAACAATCTTTACCTTCCCGGCCCGCGCGTGCTGGCGAGCCGCCGGCCCACGTGCCAAAGCCGACGGCTCTTAGCCGGTCTCAGTGGTCTTCCAACCACCATTTGTGGCATCCTGCTGTCACACTCAGAAACAAGGGCAGAAGGGGCCTTACGCTGGGTTGCCGGTTTCCCATCGATGGCCCGACAGCAAGAAAGGCGCCTCACGCGCTGCCCTTGGCCAACAGTCCTCCAATCGCCGCGACGTTGGCCCGGACCCGCCCTCCAACACACCCCGAGCGTTTTTCCCGAATTTGGCACGGCTCACCGCGCTCAGCGTCCGGCACAGCGCGATGAGTCTAGAAGACCGCGCCACTTCGGGCACCGGGCCTCCTGGAGGATTACTCTCTCGTTCGTGCCTCCTAACCTTCCAGCCCGTCGGCGTCCGAGCTTGGGCGTATGCACGGTGCCGCCGAGAGCGACCCCAATTGGGCAGGGGCGGCCCACGCGCTAACTCCCACGGGACGGTTGCGAGAAGCCCCAACAGCGCTTCGTGCAAACCTGCCGACGAAGAAGAGGCCCAACAAAGCCCAGGCCTACAGCAAAAAGCAAGGAGCTACATGTTTTCGGTGGTACACAACCACCCCTCACAGCCTGACGAAGGGGCGCGCGGCCCGGAGGCTCTGCAGGGCGACCTGATGTTCGACAAGACAGTGCTCGGCGAAGGCGCGGCCGCCGGCACAGCCACTAGCGCACAACGTCCGAGCACCAAGCGGTCGAGGCCTCCTACGAGGAGCCCCCGCCAGCAACTCGTTGCAGGTGACATCGTTGCCTTGGCTGTCACATGGGGGGCCCTTGTCGGGTTCCGCTGGGACGAGGAGAGCAACCCCAAGCTGGCCGCCTGCGCCGTAGGTGCAGTGGCCGTGACGCTTTTTGCCATGCACCGTTCGGGCCTCTATAGGGCGAGGGTCTGCGCGCTCCGCTCGCACGAGGCCGTGCGAGTTTTCGCTTCCGCGGTATTCGGCACTGCCGGCTTCCTTGCCCTCCAGTACGTGGGGATGCGAGTAGACGTTGCGGATGCCCTTGCAGCAGGTGGGGCCTCGGTCGCAACGGTTCTCGTGATGCGCTGGCGCTTTGGGCGGTGGATAAGGGCGCACCGCTCGGAATCGCGCTACCTGCGCACCGTTTTGCTCGTCGGTGCCAACGAAGACGCCGAGGGGCTCTGGACGATCCTCTCGGAAGAGCCAGGCCTCGGCTACCGGGTTGGCGGCGTGGTGGGCGAGGCGCGCCATGACGCGCCCTGGGCGGGCTTGCCGAAAGCCGCGGGCCCGACCCAGATCCCCGAGCTCGCCCGCGCGACGGGCGCCGGCGGCGTGATCGTCGTGGCCAGCGCGCTCGGGCCTCGTGAGCGCACCCGCGCGGTCAACACTTCGCTCGCTTCGGGGCTGCACGTGCAGCTCTGGCCTGGCTTCTACGGGACTTCTGCTCGGCGCACGAGGCTCGTCCCGACCTCGGGTGTACCGCTCCTCTACGTCGAACCGAGGCACGTGGCACCCTGGCAGCTAGCCGCCAAACGTGTGACGGACGTCTTCTTGGCGGCCTTCGTCGCCCTGGTGACGTCGCCCATCATGGCCGCCGTTGTCGTGGCTATCCGTCTGAGCGGTGATGGGCCCATCATCTACCGGAGCAAGCGGGTAGGCCTCGACGGAGAGATCTTCGAAGTGCTCAAGTTCCGCACAATGGTGCCTGACGCTGCGGAGCGCCTGAGCGAAGTCGCCGGCATGAACGAAAGGAAAGGACCCCTCTTCAAGGCAACCGGTGACCCGAGGGTCACCAAGGTCGGTAGGGTACTGCGGGTAACCAGCATCGACGAGTTGCCCCAGCTATGGAACGTCGTACGCGGTACGATGAGCATGGTCGGCCCGCGCCCAGCCCTGCCGGACGAGGTCGCCAACTTCGACCAGGAGCTCCAGCGCCGCCACGAGATGCGCCCCGGGATCACAGGCCTCTGGCAGGTCGAGGCGCGCGACAACCCGTCGTTCAACGCTTACCGGCGCCTCGACCTCTCCTACGTGGACGACTGGTCGCTCAGCCTCGACGTTGCGATCCTCGCGACCACTGCCCACGAGCTCATCGTGCGCGCCCTGAAGGAGCTGGCGTCCCTGGCCGGTATCAGGCGGGAGCGCCAGCTGAGCGCCCCGCACCAGGTGGCGCTGGCCGACGACGCCGTCATCAACCTGAACGGCCTGAGCGGCAGGTAAGCACCCGCTCGGTGCACCGGCCCGGCGGTGAACTCCGGCTCACAGTTGTTGTGTTGCCAACAAATGCCAGCTGGTCCCGCTCCGCTCCCCTGGAAACCCTAGACCTCCTCGGCTTCCAAACTTCTCCCTGCGCAAGCACTGCCTTAACATTCGCCTCGACGCGGTGCAAGTGATGGGCTTTCCCGTCGTCGGTGCCAGGCATCAAGGTCTGCCGGCCAGCTCCTGAGCCCCAGTAAGCGCCCCAGGGCACCTCGGGCCAGTCAACGGTCTCCACCAGGCAGCCAGCACGGGCGTCAATGGCGCGAACCCCAACAGAACGCGCCCGCCTTTCCCCCTCTCGACTCCTTGTAGTCGAGCCGCCGATGGGTGGCTACTTGGCTGCAAGCCGGTCCAAAAACGAGCCTGCCTTTGGGGACCGGCCTGAGCAAGCACCATCCACCGAATAGATGCCTTCACGCGCAGAAAGTGGCCTGTACAACTGGGAGAGTAGTAATACATCATCGACTCGCGCTCATCGTGTTTGATACTTCACCTTGTGTGCCGCAACGATGCGAGAACTTCCGGCGGGCGTTTCCCTGTAGCCGCCCCCCCGGTATCATTCTTGAGACGGCCACACGGGGGTCGATTTCTATCAGAGAGGCGCAATTGTCATGGCGAGCAAACGGGGACGCCCAAACCTGGCGGGCATAATCGGTGCACTGAGCGTGCTAGCCGGCTTGTTCTTGGTATTTGCTTCACCGGTGGCCCAGCAGGTTGCAAGCGCGGCCCCCTCGTTAGTGCCTATCGATTGCACCAGCCCTGGTACCAACTATGGCTATAGCCAAGTGTCCTTGACGCAAACCTCCGCCACAATCAACTTGGACCTAGCGGACTGCCCCACCAAGGACGCCGCCGGCAACAAGATCACCTACTACCTCTTGAGCTACTCCGCCAAGGACAACGCCCCCTACCCAAGCCTGCCTAACGGTGACAACCCCGCCAACTACCCGCAATACCTTTCCAATTGGACCGCGGATCCTTTGTCCGGGGCGGCCCTGAGCTCTCAGATGACGGTCACCATTCCCGGCATCAACGGATGTTGGCAGATCGACCTCACTGCCAACAGCGACCCCAGCTTCAACTACCCGCAGTACCTTAGTGAAGCAACCCCGGCGCACCCCCTAAGCGGCTACGAGTTGACGTACAACGCCAGCACCGTCCCACCGGGGCCAACGCTGCCGTTCGGCTTCTTCTGGGGGTTGCCAGGACCGGACAGTAGCTGTAACTCCTACGGCACAACGACGACCTCGTCCACAACGACGACCTCGTCCACAACGACGACAACTCAGCCGACCACTTCGTCGTCCTCGTCCACAACCTCCTCGTCCACAACGAGCACGACACTGTATGTTCCCCACCTCTACATCTACACCTACCCGACGACTACGACGACCACAACCACCACGACCGTTCCCACCACGACCACGAGTGCGCCGAAGCCGACTACGACAGCAGCCTCAACGACGTCAACCACGGTCGTCACCAAGAGCAGGCACAGCACCACGACCACGACGGCGCCGACCACCAGTACCCGGCCGCGCCCGACCACCACGACCACGGTGCCCGTGACAACCACCACGCCTCCGTCGCGCCCCACCAAGGCGCCAAAGACCCTGGCCTACACGGGTTCCAACTCGATCTACTTCCTGGCGGCCGGGCTTGCCTTGATCCTCGCGGGCAGTACCCTGCTTGTCGTATCTGGCTTGAAGCGTCGCCGGGCATGACGCTTGGTGAGACAGGGTCCTCTTCCCATATTCGATGGAAAGCCCTCCCGCTGAGGACTTCGGCGGCGCTCAGCCGGTAATGCGTACGGGCTCCTCCACTGGGAGCCACGGCTATCTACGTCTGAGCCCGCTCGAAGTGGCCACCTGCGACGTGCTTGGGCACGCAGCAGTACCGCCTCGGCCCGTTGCTATCGATAGCACCCCTCTTGCCGCCTTGGAGCGGTGTCTGCTGCCCGCTCTCCTGAGACCACCCTGCGTCATTGCGTTCTCAGGCGGCCGCGACTCCTCGTGCGTGCTCGCTGCGGCAGTCCAACTCGCAAGACGCGAGGGCCTACCTACCCCCATCGCCTTGACAAGGCGCTGGCCCCAGCATCCTGGCACCGACGAGTCGTACTGGCAGGAGCTCGTCATAAGCGCCCTCAGAGTCGCCGATTGGGAACAGGTCGAATACGAAGAAACTGATGTGATAGGCCCCAGTTCGAGCGGGAGCCTGCTCCGCCGCGGGCTCCTCTGGCCCCCGCTCGTCCACGCCTGGCCGGCGCTGTTCGCCCGTGCCAAGGGAGGCTCTTTCGTCAACGGCGAAGGAGGAGACGAAGTCTTCGGCCCGCGGCGATGTACCCCTGTCCTGTTCGCACTCTCCCGCTGGCGTCACCTCAGCCTCCGTGACGCCAGTGCAGCGGCAGCCGCACTCGCACCGCGTGCCCTGCGCCGGCGGAACGCCCTTCGGTCGTTCAGCGAGGTTGCGCCCTGGCTCCGTGCCGGCACCCGAACGGAGTACCAGCGACAGCTAGCTGAGGAACAGGTGGCCGAGCCCCTCCCCTGGGCTCGCAGCCTACGGTGGCACCTTGGTTGGCGGTCCATCGAGATAGGTGCCACAAACCTTGCCCTCCTTGCAGCAGAGGAGGGCGCTCGCTTCTTCCAGCCGCTCCTCGACCCCGCCTTTGTGGTAGCCCTCGGGCGCAGCGCTGGGCCGCTCGGCCACAGAGGCCGCACCAACGCGATGCGCTCGGTCTTTCAAGGCCTGTTGCCTGACGAACTCTTGGCCAGGACGACCAAGCCGGACTTCACGTCGGCCGTTTTCGGGACCTGGACCACGGACTTCGTCCGGAGCTGGGACGGCACGGGTGTTGATACGGCGCTCATCGACATCGAGGCGCTCCGCGACGCTTGGCAGAAGCCGTCACCACCAGCAGGCACGAGCCTTCTGGTGCAGCAGGCCTGGCTTAGCAAGGTACAGGCGGCTCCCACGGCACCGGGGCGAAGAAGCCGCGCGTCCGACATGGGCACCGAGAGATGATGTCACCACTCACAGTGGAAACTTGGAAAGGTGCTATGGCCAAGGAGAGCAACAACCAGTACGATCGTCTCATGGAGCGCGACGAGCCCAGGATAGCGGCGTACGAAAAACCAAAGGTGGAACTGCTAGGCAGCCTGCATGACATGACGCTGGCTCATACCAACAGCCCGAACAACCCCGACGGCGGCACCAATTACGTCAGCCTCCCGGGTTACCCCGAACCTGTTCTCTTCAACGCGTCCTTCTAGAGATCGCGCGAGCTGGCTACTTATGAAGACCCGGACACGTAGCCGCGATATGGCCTCGGCCGCGAGGGACAGCGCTGACTTTGACTGACGTGGTGCAAACTGACCGCAACTCGCACAACGGCTGCGGCTTAGGTACAGCCGACGGCGACGCACGGGTGATCTCGCGCCACCTCGGGCTCCGCTTCGCGGCGCCGTTCACCTTGGGCGAGCCGCTGTACGGCAGGTCCCTGGCCGACGTGGTTGTCGGCGTGGAAGCCTCCCGGCCCGTGCCCGAAGACCCGCCAGGCGCGGCCCTGGCAGGACAGTCGGTCAATGGCCAGCCCGTCTACACGTTGTACTCGGTCGGCTCGGGTTACATCTTTCGTTTTCACGGCCTCTGCGAGTTCTACGTGAGCGGGTCCGGCGACACCGTCAGCTGCATCCCTGGGCCAAAATGCGACGAGGGCTTCCTCCACGTCCTCCTGGGCGGGGCTGTCACGGCCTTGCTCAGCGTCCTGCGCGGCTATGCGGTGCTGCACGCTACCGCCATAAAGAGCGACGACGAGACGGTCCTCTTCACAGGGCCATCTGGGATGGGCAAGACGACGTCTGCCGCCCTTTGTTGCGCTGCCGGCGCGCGCTTCATAAGCGACGACGTCGTCAACCTGGAGCGGGGGCCCGACGGCACCGCCTGCGTCGGGCTTGGATCGGAGCTGCGACTGCGCGAGCAGGCCACGTCCATTGCCGACCTGTTCCCCCCCCCGCCGCTCGAGCGCCGCATGACGGCCGACGGCCGCCTGGCGCTGAAACCTCC
>DAHWQF010000629.1 GCA_027334785.1 Acidimicrobiaceae bacterium | reverse complement strand
GTGGTCGAAATGGGACCCTGGCTGGCGCGCACCGTGACCAGGACCCCGCCGGCCGGTTTCCCGCCTACCAGCTTGACCTTTCCCCTTATCGTCCCTATGGCCGGCGTTAGCACGACTTTTTCGGACCGCAGGTGTTGTCCTTTCTTGAGCGAAACCGTGAGCGTCTGGCGGGAATAGCCGGGGGCCGACACCACCAGTGTGAGGGTCGCCGGCGTCGGCAGGTCCCCCAAGACAAAGGAGCCGACCTGGCCGCGGGTCAGCGAGACGGTCGTAGAACTGGCCATGCCAGCCGTAGTCGGTGCCGATGCGCTGATGGTCGCCCCTCCTATAGGCCCCGAGGGTGCGGACACCGTGCCGGCGATGGCGCCGTCGCCGGGCAGGAGGTAGAGCGTCACCCCCGTGTCGTCCTCGCCGCTCGCCAGTGCCAGGCGTACTCTCGCCATCGCGTAACCGGGTTTGGCCACGTCGAGCTCGTAGGTGGCCGGGGTGGGGACGTTTTGAAGGGTGAAGTTGCCCGAGGCGTCGGTCGCGCCGGCCGCCACGACGGCGGGGTTGGGCCCTTCGGAAAGGAGCCTTACGGTGGCGCCGGCTGGCGCCGGGCCGCTTACCGTCCCCGAGATGGTCGCGGGCAGCCCCGAGAGGGTCACATTGAGGCCCGAACGCGCCTGCCTGGAGGCGAGCACCACGGTCAGGGCGTCCCCGGGTGAAGTGGCGTCTGGGTACCAAAGCGTGGCCAGGCCAGCGCCTTGGAACTCGACCTTGTAGGAGCCAGGGGCCAGGCCGGCAAAGCGGTAGCGCCCGCTTTGGCCCGTGGACGCGGAGGCGAGCGGGGTGGCCAGGTCAGCCGGGTTGTACAGGTCGACCGTCACGGCACCGGCGCCTGGCGAGGAAGGCAGGCTCACCGTGCCGGCCAACGAACCGGCCCCGGTACCGCCAGAAGCCCCGGACTGGGTATTTAGGCTTGCCTGGAGGGCCTGCATAACGGCATTGGAATCGTTGGTTGACGCGGCATTGAGCCGCGAGAGCGTCAGGGTCAGCACCACGGCGAACACGGTGGCGGCCGCCAGGAGACCGGCGAGTGCCAGGTGGCTCCGGCTCAACCAAGGCTTTTGCATGAACGAGCCGAAGGCCTGCGCCGGCGGGCGCCCACCTCCGCCGTTGGCCTCTTTGACCGTGAACGGGCGCACTTTGGGGTTGCCGAGCCAGGGCCGGGCCGCAGAGACCCCCACGTTGACCGCCTTGGTCTCCCCGGGTGCGACCCGTGCCGCCGGCGGCCAGAACCTGAAGCTGACCCGGCCCTCGTCGTCGGCGCCGGCGAGCTCGACATTTTCTGTCGTGTTGCCCGAGTTGGCCACCAAGGCCACGAGCGAGCCCCGCCGGCCCGCAGAGATGCTGACCGGGTCGAGCGCGAGCGTTACCGAACGCTGGGCGGGCACTTCCAAGTCGAGGTCCACTACCTCGGTGGCCCAGGGCTCGGTGAGCTCTTGGACTTCCACGCTCACCCGGCGCGACCCCGCCGGGGAACCAAGGGGGAAAGTGAGAGCCAGCACCGCGGTGCCCGTCGTCCCAGGGAAGAGGGCGAGGGTCTGCTTGTCCAGGCTCGTCCATTTCCTGTCAGCCCCAAGGACCCTGATGTTGTGGCCGCTTATGAGCGCCTCGGTATTGAACACCCGGATTGTGAAAACCACCGGTTGGCCCGGCCGGGCTAGGGCCGAGCGAGGAGTTACCTCGACCTTCACCGGCGCGGCTCCAAGGCGATGTCCTCAGTGTCGTGCTGTCCGGGCCGGAGGTGCACGAGGGCTGTCTCGCTCGCGTAACCGGGGTAGGAGAAACTGACCGAGTAAGCCCCAGGGCTGAGCTGTGCCAGCGTGTAACGACCAGAGGAGGTGGTGGCGGCTTGGTTGGCCTGCGAACCGTCGGTGAAGACGACCACGGCGCCGGCCAGGGCCGCCCCGGTCTTGGCGTTGGTGACCCGCCCCGAGATGGCGCCCATGACCGCGCCTAGAGTCACGTCTACCCCCCGCGCCTGGCCTTCGGAGCGGAGGGTCACGCCGAGGGTCTCGCTCTGGTAGCCCGGGCGGGAGAAAGTAAGAGCGTACGTGCCCGGTGTGGGTAGCCCCTGGACCACGTAGGTGCCCACCCGGCCTGCCGTCAAGGTCTCGGTCACCATGGGGGTGGCCAGGCCACCGATGCTCACCGTGACGCCACCGAGCGGGTGCCCTTTAGGGCCAAGCACCTTCCCCGACACCGTCCCGGCTCCACCCACCAGGGCCACCCGCAATTTGCCGACCACCTGGCCCGGGCCGAGGTCGACCGCCATGGTCTCGGTGCCGTACCC
>DAHWQF010000628.1 GCA_027334785.1 Acidimicrobiaceae bacterium | reverse complement strand
AGGGTCGCGAGGCCGGCGACCATGGCGAGCTGGTTGGTGCTGAAGGTGGAGGAGTGGACCACGGCGCGGTCCATCGAACTGTACACGGCGTCGGAAACCTTGGCCGAGCACATCATCGCACCAACGGGCACGTAACCGCCTGAGAGGGCCTTGGACACCGTCACGATGTCGGGCTGAAGGCCCCAGTGCTCGTAGCAGAACATCGCCCCCGTACGCCCGAAGCCGGTCTGGACCTCGTCGGTCACGAGCAAGGTCTTGTACTTGCGGCAGAGCTCTTGAGCTTGCGCCCAGTACTCGGGCGTGGCCATGTAGACGCCCTTGCCCTGGATGGGCTCGGCCACGAAGGCCGCCACGTCACCGGCGCGAAGCTCGGCCTCGAGGGCGGCGGCGTCGCCGAAGGGCACCGGGGCGCACCCGGGCAGGAGCGGCCCAAAGCCCCGGCGGAACTCCTCGCCCCCGTTGAGCGACAGCGCCCCCGTAGTGAGCCCGTGGAAGGCGTGGTCGCAGTAGAGGACCCGGTCTCGCTTCGTCGCGCAGCGGGCGAACTTGATCGCGCTCTCGACCGCCTCGGCTCCCGAGTTGGTGAAAAAGACACGTTCGATGCCGGGATGGGCACGCTCGACGAGGGCTTGGGCCAAGACGCCGGGCAAGAGGGCGCAGTCCATCTGGACCAGGTTGGGCAGGTCGGCGTCCAGCGCCTCGTGCAAAGCCCGGGTCACGGCGGGATGGGACCGCCCCAGGGCATACACGCCGAAACCGGCGAGGAAGTCGAGGTACTGGCGGTCCTTGTCGTCGTAGAGGTAGCAGCCCTCCCCCCGGACATAGAACCGGTCGAACTTCAGGGTCTCGAGGACCCGGGGTAGCTGAGGCGAGATGTAGCGGGAGTGCAGCCGAAAGTTTTGGCCCTTGTGGGCCTCGAGTACCTTGGCGAGCTCGAACGGCATGTAAGCATCTAGGCTAGCCGGCTGCTCGTGCGCCGACAGGTAGCCTCCGCCTGGTTGTTGAATTCCCCCATTGCACGCCTCAAACCTACGTTCGGAGGCGGCAACCGGGCGGAGGGCTCCTGGAGGAAGCACTAGTTTGGGCCCGTGGGTAGCGGGTTGGAGGACATCGAATGGACCGAGATCCGCCGCGAGGCCCCGCCCAGAGAGCTCGACCTCGCCCCGCTTCGAGAGGAGCTGGCTCGTTTCTCCCGCGAAAGACTTAGGCAGGGCGCGCGGGTGGGGGTGGCCGTTGGCAGCCGGGGTATCTCGCGGGTCGCTCAAGTAGTCGAGGCAACGGTCGCAGCACTTCGCGCCGGCGGAAGCCAGCCCGTGCTGGTCCCGGCCATGGGCTCCCACGGCGGGGCAACTGGCCCAGGCCAGGTCGAAGTGCTCCGCGAGTTGGGGGTGCGGGCCGAGCGCCTCGACGTCGAAGTGGACGCGTCCATGGAAGTGGCCGAGGTCGGACGCGTCTCGTCCGGACAAGCCGTCTATGTGGCCAAGGCTGCCCTCGCGTGCGACGCCGTCGTGCCGGTCAACCGGGTGAAACCCCACACCGACTTCCGGGCGCGAGTCGAAAGTGGCCTCACCAAGATGCTCACCATCGGGCTCGGCAAGGAACTGGGTGCTTCGAGCTTGCACAGCGCGGGTTTCGGGGCCTTTGCCCAGGTCCTACCCGAGGCACTCGAAAAGGTGCTCGCTGCCCTCCACGTCCCCTTCGGGGTCGCGCTCGTGGAGGACGCCTGGCACCGGCTGGTGCTGGCCGAAGTGGTACCCGGTGAGCGGATCGGAGAGCGCGACGCGGCGCTGCTGGAGGAGGCCTGGGCCCATTTCGGCTCGCTGCCTTTCGACGAAGTCGACGTCCTCGTCCTAAAGGAGATGGGCAAGACGGTCTCGGGGGCGGGGATGGACCCCAACGTGACCGGGCGGTTCCCCTATGCAGCCCTGCCGGCACGCACCCAGGCCGGCCGGCTCGCCGTGCTTGACCTCCGGGACGACTCCGCAGGCAACGCCATAGGCGTCGGGGTGGCGGACGTGGTGACCGAGCGGTTGCGCGACAAGATCGACTGGGCAGCCACCTACGCCAACGCCATGGCGTCGAAGGCACTGGCGGGGGCGCGGTTGCCCATGGTTGCTCGCAGTGATGCCGAGGCGCTTTCGCTCGCCTTCAGTTCGGTGGTGGGCGGGGGCACCCGGGCCGCCGCTCTTATAAACACCTTGGAGGTCGCTCACCTGGCCGTGACGGCGCCGCTCGTCGAGAGCGCGCTGGCCGCCGGCTACGAGGTGGTGGGCCCGCCAACGCGCGCGGTGTTCACGCCGGCAGGACAACTGCTGCGCATTGGAGGCGTCGAGTTTTTCGGCCAGGAGCCCGA
>DAHWQF010000627.1 GCA_027334785.1 Acidimicrobiaceae bacterium | reverse complement strand
GCTCGGCCACCTTGGCTTGCTCGGCCACCTTGGCTTGCCCGGCCACCCTGGCTTGCCCGGCCACCTTGGCTTGCCCGGTCCGGCCTCGGGGGCCGGGGACGCTCGCCCAAGCGAGCGCACGGACCACGGCGCGACCGCGACTAGGTGTTAGGAAACCCCCCCGGCGCCGGGCTCGAGCCTGGGGTAAGGCAGGGATTAACAACAGCAGCCAACCGTTGGGCGGGATCTCCTTACGCCTGTAGCATGTAAAGCCGGCCCAACGCATCGGCGAGGATGTCAAAGCGTTGTTAACCCAGGCCCAACGCGGCCCGGCGGAGGGGTGATGGACAGTAGTTCCTGACAACACGCCTGAAGGCCGGCATCCGCGCCCGGCAGTAGCTGATGCACGGTAGCAAGGTGACCGCAGCACGCCGAGCGAGGCACGCCGAGCGCAGCACGCCGAGCGCAGCACGACCCCCACGGCGGCGAGCTAGCAAACGGCGCTGCGAGCTAGGCCAACTTGCTCCCGCTGATGTTCACAATCAGATCAAGTTTGGATCGTCGCGGACGTGAACGGCACAGGTTTCCTGGGTTTTCAGGCCGCGCGAGGGTGAGCAGAGCGCCTTGTCGGCGCACGTGAGCTAGATCGAGCTGTGGCCGCGGCTGGCCGGAGCGGTGGGGCGGCGACCATCTGGGCGGCGATGAACTCGTCGACGGCGCGGTCGAAGGCGCGCCACGTGAGGGCCAGCTGGCTGCGGCTGGCGATGTCGGCGGGGAGGGTGGGGTCGGTCCAGGCGAGCCCAGGGGTGAGGACGCGGCCGTGGGCCTTTGTGAACCAGGTGGCGATGCGCCGCCCGAAGGCGGTGAGCTCGTAACGGTGGGTGTCGGGTACGCGGGTGATCACCCCCTTCCTCTTCAGCCGGCGCAGGTCGTAGGTGGCTTGGCGGCTGGAGTACGAAAGGTCCTCCAAGAGAGGGCCGGCCCGTTCGACGAGCTGGGCGTTGGTGAAGCCGACCAGGCAGTGGACGAAGCCCAAGACGGCCGAGAGGACGGCCATCACGCGGGCGTCCCCGAAGCGCAACCCCGGGGCATGGAGGCCGTCCGAAGTCGTGGACGGCCTGGTCACCTCGTTGAAGGTGACGACGTCGGGAGCAGGGCGGGCGTCTTGTGCTTGAGCGTCGCAGAGACGCTGGTTGGCGGCGTCGCCAACGGACCGCAAGGCCCTCCAGTTCGCCTGGTCGACCCGCCTGCCGGCCCCGAAGTCGTGGGTGTCACATATAACTGTCTCGGTCCTCAATGCATGATGTTCTTTGAAGTACTGCTTTATCCTCGAAGACCGGTAGTAGCAGGTGACCTCGGGCTCGACGCCTTTGGTCACCACCCTGGTCTCGAACCTGCCCGGGGTACGCTTGTCGACCCGCCGCCCGAAGACGAGCGAGACGAGGCCGGGCCGGCCGACGTCCAGGTGGTCCCTGATCAGCCCCTCGAAGAAGCCCCTCCCGGCCGTCGGGTGGTCGAAGACCCGGGTGTCGGAGACCTCGAACTGACGGAAGGCCAGCTCATAGACGTAGCCGGCCCGCAGGTCGGCGCGGGTGAACGGTGAGGGCAGCCTTGCTTGCCAGCGCCAGAAGAAGCTCTTCACCGCACCGGGGCCGAGCCGGTCGCAGATGCGCTGGAGCGCCCTGGGGTCCTCGCAAGACAAGAAGCCGTTGTCGAGGGCCTGGTAGGCGATGCCGGCCTTGTCCAGCTGGCGCTGTGCCCAGGAGTGGCCGTTCAGCCAGAGCCAGACCGGGAAGGGCCCATAGGCATTGGTCTTGATGAAAGCGGCCCCCCACTCCGGGTCCCAGACGTACCAGTAAAAGTGGTTCACCATCGCCATCTGCCGGCCCCACTCCATGTGGGGGTGCCTAGCCTTCTCCTGGCCCTTGGCCTTCCACGAGCGCCACACCGAGGCTTTCTCCTGGGCGATGCCGAGCATGGCCACCCTGCCCTCCCCGCCCTTCTTCGCCGCCGCTTCCAGGTAGGGCCTGGCGACCTCCTCCTTCGAGATCTTCTCCTTGCGCTTCTTCTTCTCCTTGTCGAAGTAGACGACCGGTATGTCGTTCTCCGCTGCGAACTTGTGCACCTTGGCCACGTAGTCGTCGCCGATCTTGCCGAACGCCGCCGACGAGGGGATGAAGAAGTGCCTCTGCCAGCGCAGGAACCGGCATACGAGCCCCACCGACTGGAGCTTCGGGACGTAGGCCTGCAAGAAGATGCGGTCCACCGAGCGGCACGTCAACACGACCCGCTCCCGCAGTAGCGTCGCGTAGTCAGCCATCACAACCTCCGGGCTCTCTAACCCAGAGGTTAGGGCTGAGCGCGACGGGGCGCTCCCGAG
>DAHWQF010000626.1 GCA_027334785.1 Acidimicrobiaceae bacterium | reverse complement strand
CGAGCCGGCGGGCCGAGCGCCTGCCCCAGCGCTACGACATGTCGGTCCCCGGCAACCAGGCCAAGCTCGCTGCCGTGGACAAGCTCGCGGCCCTGGCGGAGGAAGCAGGCATGAGCCTCCCGGAGATGGCCGTGGCCTTCGTGCTCGCCCACCCCGCGATCACGTCGGCGATCATCGGGCCGCGCACCATGGACCAGCTCGTGAGCCTGCTCGAGGTCACCGATGCCCCTCTCGGCGCCGGCCTGCTCGACCGCATCGACGAGGTGGTGGCGCCGGGCGTCAACCTCAACCCAGCCGACGGTGGCTGGGCCGCCCCCTGGCTGGCAGAAGCCGGCCTGCGCCGGAGGTAGCTCAGCGTGGAGACCGGCGTAGCGATCTTCGCCACCCATGACAGCGCCGACCCCGCCTCGGTGGCGAGCGTGGTCGAGGCGCGAGGCCACGAGTCGCTCTTCTTCCCCGAGCACACCCACATCCCCGCTTCGCGCGAGAGCCCCTACCCCGGAGGGGCGGAGCTGCCGCGGCGCTACGTACATACTTATGACCTTTTCGTAGCCATGACGGCGGCTGCGATGGCCACCAAGAAATTGCGCATCGGCAGCGGGATATGCCTGGTCATCGAGCGCGACCCGATCACCACCGCCAAGGAGGTGGCGAGCGTCGACGTGCTCTCTGGGGGGAGGGTGGAGTTCGGCGTCGGCGCCGGCTGGAACCGGGAGGAGATGGCCAACCACGGCACCGACCCCAAGGTGCGCATGGCCCTCCTCGTCGAACGGGTCCAGGCCATGAAGGCGATCTGGACCGAAGACGAGGCGAGCTTCCACGGCAAGTACGTGAACTTCGAGCGGATCTGGTCCTGGCCCAAGCCCGCCCAGCGCCCCCACCCGCCCGTGCTCGTAGGCGGCAACGGGCCCACGGTGCTCGACAGGGTGCTGGCGGTTGGCGACGCCTGGTTCCCCAACCACACTCGGGGCGGGGTCTTCGAGCGGGCTGAGCAGTTGCGCCGGCGCGCCGAGCGCCCTATCGACCTCATGGTCATGGGCGTCCCGGCCGACCCGCGGGTGCTGGAGCTGTACCAAACCGCCGGGTTCCGCCGGGCCGTCCACTGGCTGCCCTCGGCCGGCTTAGGGCCTATTGAGCGCGCGCTCGACCGCTTCGAGACGGCGCTGGCCGACCTGCACGGGGAATAAGCGCCGGCGCGAACGCGAACGAGCGTGAAGCTGGAGGAAGACGAGGCCCGCCGGCGCTTTTCTTCGGCCCGGGTGGCCCGGCTCGCGACCATCGGCGAGGAGGGGCGGCCCCACGTAGTACCGGTCAGTTTCGCGGTCGTGGGCAATGTCATCTGGAGCGCGGTGGACGAACTGAAGCCGAAGACGACCTCATGGCTGCGCCGGCTCGCCAACGTGTCTGCCCACCCGGCCGTCTCTTTCCTCGCCGACTATTACGACGACGCCGACTGGTCCCTGCTCTGGTGGGTACGAGCCGACGGCACGGGCCGGGTCGTCCCCTCCATCGACGACGCACCCGAAGCGCGCCGGGCCCTCTGCGCCCGCTACCGGCAGTACGCAGCGCGGCCGCCGGCCGGGCCGGCGCTGGCCGTTGACGTGGAACGCTGGGTGGGCTGGGCCGGCGGTCAGGGGCTCGGGCCACCGAAAAGCGCCAGCTGACGGGGCTCGGTCCGCGAGCGAGGCTCGCTCGGGCGCCGGCGAGGCTCGACCGCCGGCGCCTCCGGGCGCTGGGGGGTGACCCCGGCACGAGGCTTGGGCCGGCCCCGGGCGGCAGTGCCCGCCATAACGGCTCGGACTAGGGCGCTCAGGCGCTCCTGCTCGGCACTCGGCTGGTATGAGCCCCGGGCGAACCGCTGGTTGTAAAGCTCCATCAGGTCGGGGCGGGCGCGCTCGAGCCAAGACAGGTAGTGTTCACGGACCCCCGGCCGGAGGTGGAGCGCGACCACGCCGGCGACCTTGGCCCCCGCTTCCTTGCAGGCCCGGGCGACGTCGGTGACCTGCTCGTCGGAGTCCGACAGGCCAGGCAGGACGGGGGCGATCAGCACTCCGCAGGGCACGCCGGCTTCGTTGAGGCGCCGCACGGCCTCGAGGCGCTTTTGGGGCGGCGGGGTGCCGGGCTCGGTAGCTTTCCAGACCTCTCGGTCGAGCGTGCCCACCGAGAAATTGACCTGCACCCGCGTGCGGGCCGCCGCCTCGGCCAGTCGCTCGAGGTCCCGCATGATAAGCGTGGACTTGGTGAGGATGCTGAAAGGGTTGCGCGCTTGGCTGAGCGCCCCCACGATCCCCTTGGTCAGGTGGTACTTGCCCTCAGCGTGCTGGTAGGGGTCGGTGTTGGTCCCCATGGCTACGAGGTCGCCCTG
>DAHWQF010000625.1 GCA_027334785.1 Acidimicrobiaceae bacterium | reverse complement strand
AGCCCATCCCGACGAGGGCGAGGCGCTCCGCTCCAGCGGCTACCGCCTCCCTGTAGGCGAGGGTGTTGGCCGAGTAGGTGTAGCGGCTCCCTGCCGCGGCGAGCACCTCTGCTCGGGTGCGGGCCACGGTCGGGACGGTTTTCCAGCTGGTCCCGTCTCCTTCGAGCGTGGACACTAGCGCGGCGTCGATGCGGTCGTGCTCCAGGCACCAGGCCAATATGGCTGAAACGACGCCGCCGTCCTGGCCCTCCGAGGCGAACTCGGGGTCAGTGGAGCGCGCGAGGATGACGGACCTTGCTATGCCAGGCTGCTCCTCGGGCCGGCGGGACCGGCCGAAGAGGAAGTTGTCGGCTTCTGTTTCCCAGTTCCTAAAGCGCGGGCAGGCGCGTGTGCAGCTCGTGCACCCCCGCAAGCCGTGTGTGCAACCTCCCGGGCCGAGCTCCTCCTCGAGGTGGAACGGCTTGTACGCCGCGTCCTCGGTCCGGTAGCCGAGCACGTCATGGGGGCAGGCGATGATGCAGGCAGCACAACCGGTGCAAAGCCCGCTAGTCACGACCTCGGAGTAGAGCTCGGCCCACTCGGCCTTCCATCTCTCGGGAGCGCGCTTCTCCTCGGTCAAGGTCACTCCTACAGCGTAGTTCGCCGGCGTTGCCGCGTTCGCTGCCCTGGAGCATGACCGCCACAATTAGCTCTCCGGTGCCATGCTTAAAAGGGTGGTTGTCGGAGAGAAGGCATCGGTCGGACATGGCTCGCAGGGCAGCGCCCCTCACGCGGTATGCCTCCTTTCGGTCCCGCTCCGGCTGCTGAAGGCGTCTGAGGACCACTTCGACGACCTGTTCCGGGAACTGCAGATGGCCACCATGGCCCGTCGGGACCCGCTGGTGCGGGCCTTCGGAGAAGCGGGGTCGGGTTGGCAGGCGGCGCCGTTTGCCGTGGAGCACCTCGCAGCACTGGGGGAGGAAGTAAAGAGCTACCTGGGCAGGTTTCGCGAGCCGGTGCGCCGTGCCATCTGGGAAGCCTCTCAGCGCGGTTATGCCCTGGTCGACTTGGACGTCGACGTCGACGCCGGCGTGTTCTCAGTCTTGGGTGCGTGCCAGCGGCTCCTGCTGGGCGCGGCACGGGCGGCACGTGCCGGGCACCTCTTGACTGAGCCGCCCGGGCGTGAGGTGTACGCCTGGCTCCTGTGGGTGAGGCATGAGATGGCGGGCCAGGTGGCGGGGCGGGCACCGAGGCCCTGTCCGTTCCCTGCGGACCAGCAGTAAGCCCACCTGCCGACCAGCAGTAAGCCCACCTGCGGACCAGCAGTAAGCCCACCTGCGAAACAGCGGTAGCCTGCCTGCGGACCGGCAGTAGCCCACCTGCGCCCACAGGGCGAGGCTCGGCGTGGCGTCGGTACGGCCGGCGCCGGCCGCGCTGAGCGGTAAGCGGGTTCTGGCCGGCCAGGGTTCTCCCGCGGGGTCAACTTGACGGGGCGCGTCCGGCGAACCTCCAGAAAAGGCCGGCATGCTCGCAAGTAGGCCTGAGTGGGCGCTCGCGACGGGGTTGAGGTGCTGACCAGTGAGGCCGGTAAAGCCGGTGGGCGCCGGCTGCGGGTTAGCCCGGTCGAACAATGTCCGCATCGTTGAAAGGTGTCACGTTCGGGGCCGAAAAAGGGGTCAAACGCGTCAGAGATCGTCGGACGCGTCAGAAGTTTTCCAACACTCGGGGCCGGGGGAGCCTGGGGCGCCGGCAGACAGCCGCAGGGGAACCGCCAGCCCTGGCCGGCGCCGCACAGTGGCGACGTAAAGGCCGGCCATGGCCAGCGCCAGGACTAGCAACAGCGGGCCGACGGCTCCGGCGTCGACGGCGCCGACGGCCACCCCGATCCCTGCCGGCAAGGTCGCGCTCCCGGCGGCGGACGCCGCCACCTGGAGCCCGACGGCCCGGTTCGTGCCCGCTTGGCCGAGCCCGCCAAGGCGCTCGGAGGTGGTCAGTGTGATCAACGGGAAGACCGGCCACGCGGCCAGGCCGAGGGCGATCATGCCGGCGACGGCCAGGCCCGGCGGCCCAGGGACGGACATGAGCGCTGCGCCTGCCGCCACTCCGCCGACGCCCGCACCGAGTACGGCTCGTGCCCCGGCGCGCTCGGCGACGGGGCCGAGCAGCAATCGCCCGAGGACCATCATTGCCCAGTAGGCCGATACCACAAGGCCTGCCGCCCCGTTCGAGAGCCCGCGGCCGTCGGTCAGGAAGATGTAGCCCCAAACACCGGCGCCCGACTCGATGCCGGTCTCGACGGCAGTTAATATGACGGTGCCGACCACGGCGGGCCCCGGCGGGTTTTTTCTCTCGAGCCTGCTCGTCTTTGGCTTGGCCGCTATTGAGGCCGGCACA
>DAHWQF010000624.1 GCA_027334785.1 Acidimicrobiaceae bacterium | reverse complement strand
CCACGCTCCACACGATGAACGCCACCGAGACCATCAACCGCATCATCGACTTCTTCCCTCCCTACCAACAGCGCCAGGTGCGGGTCAGCCTGGCTTCGGTGCTCCGGGGCGTCATCAGTCAGCGGCTCGTGCCGAGATCTGACGGCGTGGGCCGTTGCGTGGCGGTAGAGGCCATGGTGATGACGGGGCGCATTGCCGACCGGATCCTCGACCCGAACGGCGGGTCGGGCGAGACAATCGAAGACGTGATCGCCGACGGCGAGTTCCACGGCATGGTGACCTTCGACCAGAGCCTCTTCAACCTCTTCAAGGGGGGCGAGATCTCGCTCCGTGCTGCTCTCCAGGCGGCGACCAACCCCCACGACTTCCGCGTCGCGCTGCAGACAGCGGGGCTGCTCCCAGCCGTCTAGCCTGGGCGAGGCCGAGTGGTGGGAGCTACATCGCCGCTCCTGGCCGTAGGCTCTGGCGTCGTGGTACCCAAGCGCCTCACGGAGACCCTGGAGACGGCCGTCGAGCTTGCTGGCCTTTTCGAGGCCCGCGGGGCTCGGCTCTACCTGGTAGGCGGGGTCGTGCGCGACGCCGTCCTCGGTCGCCTCGGGCCCGGGGCTGACCTCGACTTCACCACCGACGCCCTCCCGTCGCTCACCGAGGACATCCTGTCCTCCTGGGCTGATGCCGTGTGGTCCCAGGGCAAGCGCTTCGGCACGATCGGGGCGGAGCGCCACGGCCGGCGCTTCGAAGTCACCACTCACCGCGCCGAGGCCTACGCCCCGTCTTCTCGCAAGCCCAAGGTCAAATTCTCGACCGCGCTCGAAGCAGACCTTTCGCGACGCGACTTCACCGTCAACGCCATGGCGCTCTCGCTCCCCGACTTGAAGCTCGTGGACCCCTTCGACGGAGTGGCCGACCTCGCTGCCAAGAGGCTCCGGACGCCGCTCGCCCCCGAGGTGTCCTTCACCGACGACCCGCTCAGGATGTTGCGAGCGGCACGCTTCATTGCCGGCTACAACCTCGTGCCCGAGCCAGGCCTGGTCGCCGCCGTCACCAGCCTGCACACCCGCTTGGACATCGTCTCTGACGAACGTGTGCGCGACGAGCTCGACAAGCTCATCGTCGTCCCGGACCCTTCGGCAGGCCTGTGGTTCCTGGTCGAGACCGGCCTCGCCGAGGAGTTCCTCCCCGAGCTCCCGGCCCTGGCCCTCGAACAAGATCCTCTCCATCGCCACAAAGACGTGCTGGCCCACACGATCGCGGTCGTCGAGCGGGCCAAGCCCGACCGCATAGTGCGACTCGCGGCGTTGTTCCACGACATCGGCAAGCCCAAGACCCGTTCCTTCGGCCCCGGGGGGACTGTCACTTTCCACCACCACGAGCTGGTCGGCGCCCGGATGACGCGGGACAGGATGCGCGCCCTGCGCTACCCCGCCGAAGACATCGAGACGGTGTCGCGGCTGGTCGAGCTCCACCTGCGCTTCCACACCTACGCGATGGGCTGGACCGACAGCGCCGTGCGCCGGTACGTCCGCGACGCCGGGGACTTGCTCGCTCCCCTAAACGAGCTCACCCGCGCCGACTGCACGACCAGCAACCCGGCCCGGGCCCGGTCGCTTACCGAGCGCATGGACAGCTTCGAGCGGCGTCTCAGCGAACTAAGGGCCAAGGAGGAGCTAGCCGCGATCCGTCCCGACCTCGACGGGCGCGACGTGATGGAGCACCTAGGCATCCGCCCCGGGCCCCTGGTAGGGCGCGCCCTTGCTCACCTGCTCGAGGCACGTCTCGAAGAGGGCCCCCACTCGCGCGAGGAGGCCGTCCGCCTGCTCGACGAGTGGTGGGCCAGCCAGCCCGAATCGCAAAGTGGCAGCCCAGAGCGCGTGGACTAGAAGGTGCCGGGGGCCGGCTCTACTTCGTGGCCTGGGCAGCTAGCGAGTAAGCGTGCGTGACATGGTTCCAGGCACAGCTCGGGCATACCTCTACGACGTAGCAGTAGAGGTTGCGACCGTTGCTCGCCAGCTTCGCAAGGTCCGACTCGGAGGTGACGCAGCGCCCGCCGGCAGGAAGCCTCTCCCCGAAAACGTACGAGACTAAACGCAGTTTCACGTCCTCGCAGATGGGACAGTCCTCTCGAGACTCCTGGCCCACTCCTTCTGCAGCGCGCATGAGTTCAGGGTGCGCGTCGCAGATTTCGAGGCGCGACAGGTGGCCCTTCCTGTACTCGCCAACGACCGCGTTACGCGCGAGCCGGTAGTCGACGTCGCCGAGCACCTGCAGCGCCGGTACCGCGTCAGCAGCCCTGAGCACGGGCTTCACAGCCATAAAGCCACCACAGACCACAACAGTACCGGCGGCACTGCACTTGTCGACCCTGCCCACCTC
>DAHWQF010000623.1 GCA_027334785.1 Acidimicrobiaceae bacterium | reverse complement strand
CTTAACCTGCCTGGTCCTCATCGGCGGAGGCGCCTACGCATCCGACTGGCGCCCCATACTCGCAGGCGCCGGCGGCCTTGGCCTGCTGGAGCGGGCCGGCGACGAGGGCGAGAACCCGCTCCAGGAGACGGTGGAGGAGCGACCCCGGATCGCACCGGCCGCGACCCTTTTCTTCTTCTTGGAGCACCTCCGTAAACGCCCCGGAGCGGGCGAGGGCCGCGGCCACCAACCGAAGCAGGGCGGCGAAAGCATCCGGGCCGGGCGGGATGGCGCGAGCCTGCTTTTCGAGGCTAGCGAGGGCCTCCTCGGCGAGAGCCGCCAAAAGCGAGAGGCGGTCGGGGAAGTGCCGGTAGAGGGTGGCCTGCCCGACGCCGGCGCGGCGGGCGACCTCGTACATCGGTACGTCGCGACCGGCCGCGAACAGTTCGTGCGCCGCCTGCAAGAGCGCCCGGCGGTTGCGCTGGACGTCGCTGCGGAGCGCCGGCGGGTGCTCGGCTTGAGCCGGGGCGTCGCTCGACGGCGCCGGCGGGTGGTCGGCCCGGTCGGCGGGGGCGGCGGGTACCTCTGGCATCGCTTTCGGCACGTCCCCACTTTACCAAATATGGAGCGTGTTGTCCGAGTGGATACTACTGTCCGAATCTGTGGTAAGGTGCGGACAACGATGTCCGTTTCCTTTCTCCCAGGAGGGACCAAGATGAGCGAAGGCCGGTTGGCAGCGCCCCCCGAAAGCAAGCCCGAGCTGGCCACCACGGCCGAAATGCGCAGGCGGGGCCGCCCGTGGTGGACCCTGGCGAGCGTCTCCGTCGGGCTCATCATGGTCGGCATCGACGCCACCGTCGTCGCCATCGCCAACCCCGTTATCGGCCGTGACCTGCACACCTCGCTCGCCCAGCTGCAGTGGGTCACCAACGCCTACCTGCTCGTGCTGGCGGTCGGCTTGATCTTCGGAGGCAAGCTCGGGGACCGCTACGGGCGCCGGGCCATGTTCCTTACCGGCGTCGTCGGCTTCGCCCTGTCGTCCCTGGCGGTCGGGTTGGTGGGGGGCGATGTCACCGGCTCGATCGGGGGCGTGATCGCCTTCCGGGCGCTCCAAGGTGCCTTCGGCGCGCTCCTCATGCCCAATACGCTCGCCATCCTGCGGGCCACCTTCCCACCCGAGAAGCTCAACATGGCCGTCGGGATCTGGGGCGGCGCCTCGGCCGTTTCGGTCGCCCTCGGGCCAATCGTGGGTGGCCTGCTAGTTCAGGACGTGAGCTGGGAGTCGGCGTTCTACATCAACCTGCCGGTGGCGGCCATCGCCCTCTTGATCGGGGTGCCGGCGCTGCGCGAAAGCCGTGACGAGCGCCCCGAACGCTTCGACTTGCCCGGTGTGGCGTTGCTCGGCGTGAGCTTGTTCTTGGTCGTGTTCGGCTTCATAAAGGCCGAGACCTGGGGCTGGGGGAGCACCAGGACCGTCGGGTTCCTGGCCGGAGGAGCGGTGCTCTTGGCCGCCTTCGCCGTGGTCGAACTGCGGACGAGGACCCCGCTCCTCCCGGTGCGACTGTTCGCCAACCGTTCCCTTTCGGTCTCGACGGTGGTCGTGCTGGTCGGGTTCCTGGCGCTGTTCGGCGTCCTCTTCTTCCTCACGCTCTACCTGGAGAACGTGCACGGCTTTAGCGCTTTGGAGGCCGGGGTGCGCATGTTGCCGCTCAGCGCCACCATGATGCTGGCTGCCCCTCTCGGGGGCGTGCTCACCGAAAAGCTGGGGCCGCGCCTCACGATGCCGGCCGGCCTGGCCCTGATCGGCGCCGGCCTGCTCTGGATGACGGGGCTGCAGGCGGAGTCGGGCTATGGCACGCTGTGGCCGCCGTTCGTCTGCATCGGCATCGGGATCGGCTTCATGATCACCTCCAGTTCCGAGGCGATCGTCGGCAATGCCCCGGTGGGCGACGCCGGGGTGGCCGGCGGTATCCAGTCCACCGCCACCCAGCTCGGAGGGGTCATGGGGACGGCCATCCTGGGCTCGGTCCTCACCACTCAGGTGGGCGCTTCGCTCGTGGGCAAGCTGGTCGGCGCCGGCGCCCCGGCCACGGTCGCCCACCAGTTGAAGGCGGCCGGCGTAGCCCAGCTCGTGGGGGAGGGCCTCGCCCCCGCCATCCCGCACGCGCCGGCCCAGCTGCAGGCCGCCATCACGGCCGGCAGCCACTTGGCCTTCATGTCCGGCCTGCACACAGCCCTGGTCGTGGCCGCGCTGGTTGCTTTCGTCGCAGCCCTGCTCGCCCTCACCGTCCGGCGGGGGCGGGGAGCCTTCGCCGGCGGGCCTGTGGCGTTGTAAGTGGCGGGAGCGCCGGCGGGTCGGGGCCGGCGGGTCGGGGCCGGCGGGTCGGGGCCGGCGGGTCGGG
>DAHWQF010000622.1 GCA_027334785.1 Acidimicrobiaceae bacterium | reverse complement strand
CGCCATTGCCGAGCGGGCTATCAGGGAAGGTCTGCCCCTGCTCCAACCAGCCGTGGTGACCGCGTCCTTCGCAGTGGAAGGTCTCCGCCACGAACGACTTCAGCTGGAAGGAGGAGGTTACTTCGCCGGGCCGCTTACCAAAGAGCACTTGTACCGTGCCCGCTCTGTCGTGGTGGCCGTTTGCACGATCGGGGCCGCCTTGGAGACGGCAGCTTCGGACTGGTCCGCCCGCGACCCGGCCCTAAGCGTTGCGCTCGACGCGTTGGGCTCGGCCGCGGTCGACATGCTGGTAGCGGCTTTGTGCCAACGGGTGGGTAAGCAGGCCGTGGCTGAGGGGCTGCAGACCACGATGCCGCTCAGCCCAGGCTTGACGGGCTGGCCGGTGGCGACTGGCCAACGTCAGCTGTTCGAACTGCTCGACGTCTCGGCAGCCGGTGTCACCCTGAACAAGAGCTACATGATGGTGCCGCAAAAGTCGGCGTCGCTCGTGATCGGCGTCGGGCCGGATGTTGACAGCAGCGGAGAGCCCTGCGACTACTGCAGCATGGCTGCCACTTGCCGCTACCGGCAACGACGGGTACCCCATCATGGGTAAAGCGGCTGTTCGCACGTTCCCGAAAGTAGGCTCCTGGCCGGCCTCCGTGCACAACCCCCGAGCTGAAAGGAGGCACTGATGGTGGAGTACACGCACTTGGCGATCAGTGACCTTGACCGCTTCGTCTTCGGCTCCTGCCCGTTCCCTTTGGAGGTCGGCGACGGGTTGAAGTTGGGCGACGGGACGGTCTACCCGGAACTGAACTTCACGTTGCCGCCCATGCAGGTGAACGCTGCCACCATGGCCCAGGTGCGCCGCGAGTACACCCAGATGGCCGAAGAGGCCTGTGCCCGTGCGGTCGACCTCCAAGTGCCCGGGCTCGTCGTGGAACTGGAACTGCTCCCCGACCTCACCCGGGAACCCCCGTGGGGGGCTGAGGTGACCGCCATCTTGCGCACCGTACTGGACCGCTACGCGGCCAGCGACGGGCTGAGGAGCGCCTTGCGGGTCACCCCCAACGACAACCGTGACTTCGTACGCCCTCCCCTGCTGCGCGAAGGGGAGCACTGGGAAAAGATGGTGGCCACCTTCGACCTGTGCGCGCAGGCAGGCGCCGACCTCGTGTCGGTAGAGAGCACGGGAGGCAAGGAAGTCCATGACGACGCCCTGCTGAACGGCGACCTTGCGGGCTGCGTTTTCGCCCTCGGCGTGCTGGCCAGCCGGGACATGGCCGAGCTCTGGGACGTCATCGTGGACGTGGCAGCCAAACGGCAGGTGGTGGCGGCAGGGGACAGCGCCTGTGGGTTCGCCAACACTGCCATGGCCCTGGCGGACACCCGCCACATACCTAAAGTGCTGGCGGCGCTGGTAAGGGTGCTTAGCGTCCCGAGGAGCCTGGTGGCCTACGAGCGAGGAGCCGTAGGGCCGGGGAAGGACTGTGCCTATGAGAACGTGTACCTGAAGGCCATCACCGGGTACCCGATGGCCCTGGAGGGGGCCGAGGCAGCCTGCGCCCACCTCTCCCCGGTCGGCAACATCGCCAAAGCCGTGGCCGACCTGTGGAGCAACGAATCTGTCCAGAACGTAAAGCTCTTGGGGGCCATGGCCCCCACGGTCTCAATGGAGCAACTGGCTTATGCCACGCGCCTTATGAACGAGGCGACCAAAGCGGGCCAGGCGGCCCTGCTGCGGGACCTATTTGTGGCGAGCGACATGGGCAAGGACCCTCAGGCCTACGTGCTGCGGCCCGATATAGCACTGAAGCTTGCAGCAGAGATCCTGGCTGAACCGACCCCGTACCTTCGGACTCGCCGGGCGGCGCTTTCGGCCCTCGCCGCCCTCCGTCAGGGCGAGGCCGAAGGAGCGTTTTTCCTGCGGAAGGCGGAGAGCAACTGGCTCGGGCGGCTCTCCAAGCAGGCGGAGCAGTTGCCCGAAGACGAAGGCCGCTTCATCGAGGAAATGGTGGCCGGGGCCGACCGGCAAAAGGTCCGCCTGGACCAGTACGGGCTCGAGGCATGACCCAAACGCTCCACAGGGGCCTAGCCGCGCCAGCCACCTTGCGCGTCGAACTTCAACCGACCGGGCGGCGGGTTGACGTCGAGGCCGGGTCCACCCTGCTCTCGGCTGCCCAGGCCGCCGGGGTGGCCATCGTCGCCGTCTGCGGCGGCCATGGGATGTGCGGCAACTGCCGGGTGAGGGTGCTACAAGGCGACTTGGCCGCTATAACCGACGCCGAACGGTCCCTGCTCAGCTCCGAGGAGCTGGCAGGGGGCTCCCGGCTGGCTTGCCAGGCCCGGGTGCTCTCGGCCTGCACCGTCGCTGTACCGGAAGGCTCGCTCAGCGCCTCTC
>DAHWQF010000621.1 GCA_027334785.1 Acidimicrobiaceae bacterium | reverse complement strand
GGCCTGCCGCTGTGGCGGCTTTTGGCCGGGCTCAGCCCCTCGGAGGTGGCCGGGCTGGTGGACTTCCGCCACCTCGGGGACACCCTCGGCTACGACGAAGCCGTCGACATCTTGGAACGAGGGTCGGCCGGGAAAGACGAGCGCGAACGGCGCTTGCTGGCCGATGGCTACCCCGCTTACACCACTTCGGCGGGCTGGCTCGGCTACCCCGACGAAAAGGTGCTGGCCCTTTCGGGCGCCGCTTTGGCCCAGGGCTTCGACCACCTGAAGCTGAAGGTGGGCGCCGGCGCCGACAGCGACGCCCGGCGCCTGAAGCTGGTCCGGGACTTTGTGGGGCCGGCGGTAAAACTTTCGGTGGACGCCAACCAGGCCTGGGAGGTGGCCGAGGCTATCGAGGCGGTCGAGCGCTTGGCCGAGTACGGCATTGAGTGGGTCGAGGAGCCGACGAGCCCCGACGACATCGCCGGGCACCTGGCGATCGCCCGAGCCGTGGCCCCGGTCAAGGTGGCCACGGGCGAGCACGTCGCCAACCGGGTGGTCTTCAAGCAGCTGCTCTCGAGCGGGGCCATCGGCGTTTGCCAGATCGACGCCTGCAGGGTGGCGGGGGTCAACGAAAACGTGGCCATATTGCTGCTGGCGGCGAAGTTCGGCGTACCGGTGTGCCCGCATGCCGGCGGCGTCGGGCTCTGCGAGGTCGTCCAGCACCTGTCCATGTTCGACTACGTGGCTGTCAGCGGGAGCATGGAGGGGCGCTGGACCGAGTACGTGGACCACCTCCACGAGCACTTCGCCGACCCGGTGCGAGTGGAGGGCGGCCGCTACCGCGCCCCCTTGCGCCCGGGCAGCGGCGCCGAGATGCTGGCTACCACGCTGAAGGATTTCTCCTACCCTGACGGGCCGGCCTGGCGCGAGCAACCAGCCCGTCGTTGATGGGCCCCTTCTAAATGGGCAAAGTCGATGCCCACCACCACGTCTGGGACCTGGCGGCGAGGGACCAGCCCTGGACGCAGGGCCTGGTGCCGCTCAGGCGCTCCTTCTGCCTCGACGACCTGCGGCCGCACCTGGCCGTGGCCGGCATCGAGCGCACGGTCGTCGTCCAGACGGTCTGTGCCGCCGAGGAGACGCCGGAGCTGCTGGCCCTGGCCGAGCAGGCACCAGAAGTGGCGGGCGTCGTCGGGTGGGTGGAGCTCTGCTCGCCCCGGGCCGCCGACGCGCTTGCCTCTTTTCGCCAGGGCCCCGGGGGCCGTTGGCTGGTTGGCGTCCGCCATCAGGTCCAAGACGAACCCGACCCGGGCTGGCTCAGCCGGCCCGATGTGCGCCGGGGCCTAGCCGCCGTCGGGGAGGCGGGCCTCGCCTATGACTTCGTGGTGAAGCACCACCAGCTGCCGGCGGTCCTCGACACGGCGGCCGCCCTCGGGGACGTCCGTTTCGTGCTCGACCACGCCGGCAAGCCGCCCATCGCCCGTGGGGGCTTGACACCCTGGCGCGAGCACATCGGCGCCCTTGGCCGCCTGCCCAACGTCGCCGTCAAGCTGTCGGGCCTCGTCACCGAGGCCGACCACGCCAACTGGAGGACCGAGGACCTGCGCCCCTACGTGGAGGCCGTCTTGGAGTCCTTTGGGCCGGAGCGGGCCATGTGGGGCTCGGACTGGCCCGTGTGCCTGCTGGCCGGCGGCTACGAGCGCTGGTACGCGGCTGCGCTCGAGCTCACTTCCAACCTGGCTGCGCCCGAGCGCGAAGCTGTGTTCGGCGCGACCGCGGCGCGCTGGTACCGGTTCGAAAAGGAGGACTTTTGAACACCCGCAAGCTTGGCAGCACCGACGTCGAGGTGACAGAGCTCGGCTACGGTGCGGCGCAGATCGGCAACCTGTACGCCCCTGTGGACGATGACACCGCGGCGGCGGCAGTGGACGCGGCCTGGGAAGAAGGGATCCGGTACTTCGACACCGCTCCTCACTACGGCCTCGGGCTCTCCGAGCGCCGCTTGGGGGCAGCCCTTGGCCGGCGCCCCCGCGACGAGTTCGTGGTTTCGACCAAGGTCGGGCGGCTGCTCGTACCCAATGCGGCGCCAAGCGGTTCAGACCTGGAGGAGCTCATTGGGGCAGGCGGACAACGAGAGGGGGGCAACCGGTTTCTACTCAAAACCGGTCGCCAAAGCCTCTTGAGATCGGCCCGGACACAGCTTTGCTGTCCACGAGTTCCTCACCGACGGAGCAATTGATGCGGCAAGACACAGCGATTCAGGTCACCGGCGGGATCGGCCTCATCGGCGCTGAAGAGCACCCCCACGCGGCACGACGACTGCGCGCCGCTCTGAGTAGCCTCGAATGGCGAGAAGGCACTAGTTCGGACCTCGACGCGGGCCAGATCCCCACCATCGAAT
>DAHWQF010000620.1 GCA_027334785.1 Acidimicrobiaceae bacterium | reverse complement strand
TCCGTGGCTGCGGCGATCGCCTCGTTCGCCTTGCTCGGCTCGAGGGAGCCATCTGTCCCGGCGGAGACGGCCCTCGCGACCTCGGCCTCGGCCTGCGCCTGGGACACCTTGGCCTCCTTTACCTTCTTGGCGGCTTCCTTCTTCTTTGGGTTAGGGACGGTCCGGGCCGGGCCCTCGGCCAACTTGGCGTAGCTGTCCAGGGCGTCGAGGCCAAGATTGGCACGCATGTAACGAAAGAAGTTCTCCTGGCGCCACCGGCAGAAGCACCAGTAGGCGGCCTCGGGGGCCGAGAGGTCCACCCGCGTCGTCACGACCTGGGTCTGGTGGCCCGTCTTGGGGTCGAGGCGGGTCACCTGGCGGGCAGAGAAGTAGCGGTCGGCCTTGCCGTCCTTGTAGCCGAAGCGCTTGCGGCGGTCGGCGAGCCAGTAGTGCTGGGGCCGGCCGAGGTCATCTACGAAGTCGTGCTCAGAGAAGCTCTTTCGTGGCTCGGGGAGCGACTTGCCCTTTTTGTAGGTGAGGACGTCGAAGCCCAAGGCGACGAGCTCGGCGAAGAGCTTGGGCGACCAGCCGCCGCGGTCGAACACTATGGTCGGCGCTACGCCGGGCCCGACCAAGGCCCTTATCTCGGCCACCGCCCTTTTCAGCTCCCCGGCGAGGCTCGCCCCCGGCTCCGCCCCCCAGACCAAGACGCCCTGGCCGCTCTTGTCGCATACCCAGGTGTCGACCTCGGCCGGGCCCGACAGCCTGGCGCGCGCCAGGTGGGCCTTGGGCAGCCGGGACTTGCCGAAGTAGGCACGTGCGTGGCCGTCTATATAGAAGGTGCCGTAGTCGCCTGTCCTTTGTAGGTGCCTCCTGGCGAGAGAGCGCAACAGCTCCGCGGAGCGGCCCAGTTTGGCCAGCTCCTCCATGCGACGGCGTAGCGTCCCCACCTCGGGGGCGCGGTCCAAGCCGATGAGCCTGCCGATGTCGGCCGAGGAGAGGCGCCGTAGCCCCTCGGCGCGCGGCTCCCCTATGAGAGAGGTGAACACGAGCGTGAGCACGAGCGCCCGGAGCGAGTAGAAAGCGGCCCGGGCAGCGCCGTAGACCTCGGAGAACACGTCGAGGAGCCCGGTGGCGGCGAGCGCAGGCAGCACGAGCAGCGCCCCGGCAAAAGGGAGCGAGGAGCCTTCGGTTATCACCGGCTCGGCGCCCGTGAGGAGGCCGGAACGGGCGAGGGCACGTTCTTCGTCGCGCGGCTCCGGCGTGGCGAGGGGGACGAGCCCTTTACCGGGCCCGGCAGTCGCTCCGGCCGCCGGCTTTGGCGGCAGTGCCCGGCGCACCGTGGAGGGGTCGAGGCCGACCTCCCTCGCGATCGCCCGCAGCCCGGTACCTTTTTCAGCGAGCGCCCGCACCTTTTGGCGGACTTCCTCGGTCAGCTTGACTGGCCGCTTGGGCCCGAGCTTCTGGGGCAGGAGGCCTTCGGTGCCCGACGCCGAATATGCCCGGCGCCACAGGCGCACCGCCTCGTAGGTGACGCCGAAAGCGTCAGCCACCTCGCCCGGCAGGGCTGCGCCGACCTCTACCAGTTGCACAGCAGCCAGGCGCCGGCCGGCGACGTCGCCGGGCTCCCAGCACCAAGCCGCCATCCCCCAGAGGAACACGACGCCACCCTGGTCGTTCTCGAGCAGCTGCACGCCCGGGGCGACGGCGACTGAGCCGGCCGGCTCGAGCGGGAGCGGGCGTCCCTTGCGCATGGCCCCAATCCCAGCGCACCGGAGCACCTCGGCCACAGCCACAAGTTCATTGTACTACACACACGCGTGCGAGTGGCGGATTTCCCCTTACTTTTCAGAGGTTTTGGTGCTCCATGCTGGGAGTCCTGGAGTCAGGTGACCGTGGCAGCCAAACTGGCAGCCAAGACCCTCGACCTTGGCCGACATCCGACGACCGCCAGCGAGTGGTAGCGCTGCTCAGGGGCATGTGTCTACACTTATCCCGACACCTTGCGCCCGACTACGGATCAGACGCTTAGGCTGGAACCCTGGGCGCGACTCGTGGGTGATCCTTGGCCGCAGCCCTGGCCCATAGAGTTGGCCATAATCTGGAGCCCGAGGGCCGACGAGAGCCGGCCTAAGTACATCCTGGCATAAATACGATCACGTAACTACACTGGCGTAACCCAGGGGTCAGCAGTAACGTATGAGTGCCCCCGGAAGGGGATGCTCATGCCAAGGAAGAGCCGTTCGTACTGGAACTGACCGCGAAGCAGCGCCTGGCGCTGGAATCACAAGCTCGCCACTATACGTTACCGCACCGTGACGTCGTGCGAGCCAAGATTGTCCTTATGGCCGCCGCCGGCATGGGGAACGACGAGATAGCGGCGTCGAGGCCATGGCGGGCCGCGTGCTC
>DAHWQF010000061.1:1951-11389 GCA_027334785.1 Acidimicrobiaceae bacterium | reverse complement strand
AGCTGAGCGAGCACGTGGAGCGCCACGGCGTGCCGATGGTCGACCTGAACGAGGTCAGCGAGGCCGACCTCGTGGCCTTCCGCGACGCTCGCTCCGCCCTGCAGGCGCAGTCGTGGTCAAGCGAGCTCGCCTCGATCGGCGGGTTCTTCACCTGGGCGGTGCGGGAGGGGCTGGTCGAGCGCGATCCGATCCCCCGCTGGGGGGCGGCCGGCAGGCCCACCATCTCCCGCCCGGTGCGCAAGGTCTCCATGCCGAAGTACCTGAAGCCAGACGTGCTCGGAGCGTTCTTGGCCCTCGGGTTGCGCGCAGAGGGGGACGAAACGGTGCTGACCGCCGAGAGGGACCACGCCTTTGGGGCCCTCCTCGTCGCCACCGGGCTTCGCCGCGAGGAGGCCTCTTTGCTCCTCTCGGCCGAGGTGCCACCGGCCGAGTCGTTCCCTGCCCCGGTGATCGACTTCGTGCGGGTGGGCAAGAAGGACCTGCCGCGCCGAGTGCTGGTCTCCAAGGACGCGGCCACAGTCGTCGACCGCTACCGGGCAGTAGAGCGCGGACCTGTCGTCGAGGCGGCCCAGCGCCGACTGGCCAAGCGGCTCAGGCAGGGCGCCTTGGTGATGGGCAGCTCGCGCACCGATGGCCACGGACGGCTCCTCGTCAGGGTCGGTGAGGGTGCAGAGGCCCCCGCCGAGTTGGTCTCGGGCGACCTGCGAGGCCGCCTCGTCGCTTGGAGCGACGAGGGTCTGTTGGAGCCCATGGCGCTGTTCTTGAGCCACACCACCGGGGAGGCACTAGACCTCGGCACCTGGAACCAGGTCTTCACGACCGCTCATCGCCGCCTGGCCGCCTCCGGCTCGCCCCATCAGCCCCGGGCGGGCCTACGCATCACCCCCCACGTCATGCGTTCCACCTTCGCCGTTCGCATGCTGGCCGGCCTCATGCGTCTCGGCCGGGAGCGCACCGGCGATGCATATGCCTTTGTCACCAATCCCCTCATCACCGTGCAGATGCTCCTCGGCCACGCCAGCCCTGCCACGACAGCCGGCTACCTCCAGGCCGCCGAGGGCTATGACGACGACCTAACCGAGGTCTTCCGCTGCCATGTCGCCGACGCCTTGGGGACGCGGCGGTGAGCCGGCGAGGGGTCTACAGGCCTGTGGTCCAGCCCCCGCCTCACGACCCGGCCCGGACCCAAGACCTCGGCCGCCGGACGGTCAGGTACTCGCGGCCTGGCAGCTCCTGGGCCATCCACTTGGACCCCGGCCGATATGGCTGCGCCTCGCTGGCTGAGCAGCTGGGCGACGTGTGGGCCCATCTGGCCGACATCGGCGCCGGATCCCCAGACGCCCAGCTCGCCGCCATCCGCTCCCTTCTGTCCTCGGTCGACGCCATGGCCGGGGGGAGCGACCTCGGCCTGGCTGATCTCAGCCTCGAGCACCTCGAAGCCTGGGAGGCCGGGCTGCTCGCCGCGCAGCGAAGCAGCCCCTCGGCCACGCCCTACACCAAGGCGATCCATCTGATGGCCGTGTTGCGATGGCTCTCGAACCAGCCCGACAGCCCGCTGCGCCCCGAGGTGACCGAGCGGGCACGACGGGGCACCAGGCTCGAGCCGTTCCGCAAAGCCGGTCCAGACGAGTACAGCCGCCGGGAGCGTCGCCGGCTCGTCCGCGCCGCCATAGACGTTGTCAAAGACGAGGCGGGCCGCCTTCGTGGCTCAAGCGGCGCCGGCCAGTGCTTCGCCCCGAGCACCGAGGCGCTGATCGCCTGCCACGTGCTGCTCTCGGCGGCCACCGGCGAGCCTCCCGAGGCGATCCGCATGCTCGAGGTGACAGACCTCGCCCTCGACCCGGTCGACCCCTCCCTGAGGGGGCTCGGCCCCGACGCCCTGGCCGCCGGCGGCCAGCGGGTTGGCGAGGTCCGGGCCAGCTTCAGAAAGAACCGGGCCCATGTGGCCTACGAGCGCTCCTACCGGGGCTGGCTGGCCCGCTTTGCCTTCCCGGCGACCCTCCGCCTCACCGGTCCGCTGCGGTCCCGCTACGGGCTTGCTCACCTCCTCGTCGGCTTGAGCGCAGACGGGCAGCCCCGTCGCTTCGAGGCGAACCGCTGCGGCGGGCTGACCGCCTGGGCGCGCCACCAGGGCATCGCCGAGGAGGTCTCTAAGCCCCACACCTTCGGGCGGCTGCGCAAGGCGGCGGTGGTGGGCGCCGTGGAGAACGATCCCGCCGGGTACCGGCGTGACCGGCGCAACCACAGCACCGAGACGCTCTTCGCCCACTACCTGACCTCCGAACGGACCAAGAACCGCCAGGGGGCGAAGCTCGCCGTGCGGGTGAGGGCTCTCTTCGGGGCGGCGATGGCCGGCGGGGAGGCCACCAAGGAGGGCAAGGGCCCCACGGTCGTAGACGAGGGCGCTCTTCGCCTTCTTCGCGCTGGCCTCCCCGCTCCGGGACTGGCGCCCGGTACGGCCAGGCGCCTGGCCGACAATGAGCTCGACGGCCCCATGGCAGCCTGCAAGGACCCCCTGTCCTCTCCTCATGTCCCAGCGGGACAGGTCTGTCCGTTCTCGGCCAATGGCAGCTGCTACCGCTGCCCGAACGCGCTGATCACCAAGCGCCACGTCCCGGCCATCTTGGGCCTGGTGGAGGCCATCGACCCGGCCAGAGCCGGTGACCTGGCCGTGTGGTCGAGGAACTGGGAGGACATCTACCTCTTTCTCACCACGGCCGTCCTGCCCGCCTTGGGAGTGGAGGCCGTCGACCACGCTCATCCGGGCAGGACCTTTCCCATCGACCCCGGTGTGCGCAACCAGCCGAGGGGTGCTCGTGTTCGGCGCTGATCCCACCGCTTCATCGTCAGCGTGGGCGTCTCCGACAGGATCGGAGTACTTCCCGGGGGAGTACCTGCCCGTCGTCGGCGGCAAGTCGCTCTTCACCGACGACCGTTGGGACCTCACCCCGATCTGCCATCGCCAGAGCCTGGGCGCTCGGGCCCTGGACTTCACAACCTTCCTCGGCGGCTGGCGCCTGGCCGCCAAGGAGGTGACGGCGACCCTGCTCAACCCGACCCATCCCGTCGTTCTTCG
Source organism: Acidimicrobiaceae bacterium (assembly GCA_027334785.1). Lineage (GTDB taxonomy): Bacteria > Actinomycetota > Acidimicrobiia > Acidimicrobiales > Palsa-688 > JAJZYO01. The sequence goes on along the minus strand of DAHWQF010000061.1, from coordinate 8,313 downwards.
CGCACAAGTCGTGCGCCGGGCGCGCCCGGCCAAGGCGGGGACCGTCCTGCTCGGGCTCGGCCACCTCCGGGGACTCGCCCGATGGGCCCTGAGCCGTGGAGTTTTAGACCCGGGCAGCTGGGCACCGCGCCACACCGCTGAGCTGTTGGCCGAGCTGCCAGCGCTCAGCCCAGCGGTGCTCTCTGGTCGCCTCCAGGCCCTCCGGCTGCTTTGGGAGCTGGGCCCCGTGCTCACCGGCGGCGGGCTGAAGGAGGACCCACTGGACGGCCATGGCCCCTCGGAGTTGGCCGGGAGGCGGGCATCGAGCCTTGAGTGCCGGACCGAACCGTTGCCCTTCGAGGCGTGGTCGGCCACCTTGCGGGCCGCCTGGAAGCTCGTGGACCTGTGCTCGGAGGACCTCCTGGCCGCCCGGCGGGCTTGGTGGGACCTGCCCCCCGCCGGTAGCCAACCGCACCTCTGCGTCGCCTCCGCCTTCGGTCGGCTGACCACGAGCCTCGCGCCCGGCTCCAACTACAAGGTGCCGCTCCACACCGGCGTCGGCCACTGGCGATCTGTCCGTGGTCAGCTGAACAAGCGCTTGTTGTGCCGACAGCTGGGCCTGAGCACGAACGCCTTGGACCATCCGGCGCCGAACGGGCCCCTCGCCACGCTGCTCGACGAAGCCGCCAACGACCCGAGCAGAAGCGTGCTCGGGGGCGTGTGGGAGCCGACCGTCGCCATCCCCGGTCCCGACGGCAAAGAACGACCATGGGTGGAGGAGCTGGGCTTCGGTGAGATCGAGCACCTGACCACGGTGCTCCGAGGAGCCTGCTACGTGGTGCTGGCCGCCCTCACCGGGATGCGCGACTCGGAGATCCAAAGCCTGCGCCGCGGGGCGGCGGGGACCGTGACGGTGGACGGCCATGGGGAAGTGGTCACCGTCAGAGGCCTGCAGTTCAAGGGCGAGCGCTCTGGCCAGGGCCGCGAGCGCAGCTGGTACGCGATCGAGCCGGTTGTTCGCGCCCTCGAGGTGCTGAGCGGCCTGGCCGTCCACGACGACCTTCTCTTTGCGCGCTCCAGCCTCGGGACGCCCGGCGGGCACAAGCCCGCCCGAGCCAGGCCGGCTCCCTATGATCCCGCGCTAGGCATCGGGCGCTTCGTCGCGTGGGTCAACGCGGACAGGGAGTCCCGGATCGGCCGGGGTTGGGGGGTGGGCGAGCTCATCGACCTGCGTGGCGCGCCCCTAAACCAGCGGGCCCTGCGTCGCTCCTTCGCCGTGTATGCCGCTGCCTACCCCGAGGCCGAGATCGGGCTCGGCATCCAGCTCGGCCACGCCGCCTTGCGAATGACCTCGGGGTACTACAGCGACTCCGCCCGCCAGACCTCGGCCATGATCGAAGACGAGCGGGTACGGGTCGTGAGCGACAATCTCCGGGACCTCCTTCAGCCCGATGCCCCACTCGACGGCCCCGCCGCCGAGCGACTGCGGGCCTTTCGGGCCGAGGTCAACGCCGATCCGGCCAGCACCGCTCGGCGGCTCCGAAGCCTCGCCTCTTCTTACCACCTGGGCACGCTCAACGACTGCTTCTATAGCCCCGGCACGGCTCGCTGCGGCACAGACGGCCCCCACCTCGGGGAGAGGGCATGCCGCTCCACTGCCTGTCCCAACGCCGTTGAGACGCCTCAGCATCTGCCTGGCTGGGAACGGCTGCTCGACGACCAGGAGCAGCTGGTGGGAAGCGTCAGCCACCCAGAGCTGCGCCAGCGCCTCGAGGCCGACATCAAGGAGACCAGGGCCCAGGTCGTCCGGCTCCGACGCAGGAAGGACAGCCATGACTAGCGAGATCCCCGTCACCGACGACACGCTCAGGCGCATCCACGGCGCGCTCGACGAGATCGCCCGCGACCCCTCGACCAGGAGGACCAAGCGAGAGGTCGAGCGGATTTCGGGCCTGTCGCATGACACCGTGGCGCGCGCCTTTCGCCAGGACCGCGACGGCCGACACGGCATCGTGGCTCGCTACGAGATTCTCACCGGGCCCCGAGCGGACAGGCGCAGCGACCACGAGCGAGAACTGGGCGAACGAGACCAGAAGATCCGCGATCAGGAGCGGCGTCTCCGGGAGCTGCACGCAACAGTCGACCGCTACGCCACCACCGTCTTCTTGCTCCGGCGCCAGCTCGAGGCCGCAACCGACCCCGATCGCAAGCTCGTTCCCTTCGCCCCTCCCAGGAGGTCGACCGCCAACCGCCGACGCTCAGGGCGATAGGGCCGCGCCTTGCCCTGCGAGCCGTGGCGCTGGCCGCTCGAGTGTCTTATCAGCGATCAACCCTGGGGGCCGGTCTCCGCCCGGCTGGTGGCTCCGATCTCTCCGAAAGACAGGGGGGTTACTATATATCTTCGCACCTTTGCTGGCCAACGGCCCTTGCCCCACAGCTGTCACATTCGTAGACGGTGACCGGCCGGCGCGGGCGAGCGGGCGGGACGACGAGGATGGGCGAGCGGGCCTGGCGGCGCCGGCGCCAGGCTGTCGACCTGCAAGCGTCGCTGCACCAACGGCGCTTGCCCTGGCGGGCGAAGGGCTGCTGGCAGACAGGGCAGATGACCGTCGCGCTATCGTCGCGCAACGGAGGCTTGGGCGTGCCCTTGGAGGGCGAGGTCGTAACGCTATCGTCGCGCGACGGGGCGTGCCAACGGCCTTCCTGGTCGATGGCCCAGCCCCGGGCGAGGTAGGAGCCGAGCACGTCGGGCACTGCGGTGTCGGCACCGTCACGGCACGATGGCCCCGCGCTGGCGGGTTCAGTTGCCACTGGCCACCGCCTTCCTGGAGGCCTCGGCGCGTGCCCGGTGCGCCTGCATCCGGTACGAGGGCCCGTCGATGTTGATGACCACGCTCCTGTGCAACAAACGGTCCAACATCGCCGCGGCCACGACTGGGTCCCCGGTCACCTTTGCCCATGAAACCGGAACTGGCACACGTTCGTAGAAGGAGATAACGCCTCCTAGCAGGTGGTTCCTGGGGTTGGGAGAGCTCCTCGATTTATAAGGTAGCGTACCTAGGGGTTAGGTGCCACCTTTACGTCTGTGGCAGGAAGAAGGTGTGCACGTGTTGAGGCGATCTGAGGATGTGGCCGGGGCCGGGGGTGCTGACGGCAGCGATCGTCCTGGGCACACCGAGGGTCTCGAGCCAGCTTGCATGGACCCCTCGGTGCGTTCTTGGCCAGCGCGCGGCTTCAGCCCTGTTCCCATAGAGAGCGTGCCGGGTGCTGGAGCCGCGCTGGTGCTGCTCGAGGGAGGTGAGCCTCGGGCATAGAAGCCCTTACGTCGGCCGCTACGCGGCTCCCGTCCCGGGGAACTCCGGAATGGGCGTACGGACCGACCGGGACACGGTACTCACTTGGCGACTACAGCGTCGACCTCGTCAGGGCCAGCCGCCCAAAGCCGGCACCTCGAGGGTCAGCAGCTCTCTGGTCGGTGGTCGCGTCCTTCGCTCGGGTCGCGCAGCTTCCCCCGGGGTCGCGGGCCTGGGCGGGAGGACGCTTGACAGGGACAGCCCGCGACGAAGCGGCGCCAATGCTTTGCGGCAGCCACAATTGGCTCTGCAGTCCACCCGGAGGCTGGCTTGGGCGCCCGCTGCCACCCTCGCGCCACGCTCCTCCTCACCGCCGCGTAACGATAGGCGTTACGATAGCCCGGTCATGGGAGGGGCGGCCGAGTGTGCTGCCCCTCCGGGTTGTTCTCGGCACGCCATTGGACGTAGGGGCCGTAGGTCCCCTCCAAGTCCCCCAGGAGGTCGCCGGTGGCCCAGGTGATGGCGTTCCAACTGTGGCAAGCCTCGTAGGCACGGGCGACGTAGTCGTAGGTGCGCGCCTCGGCTTCTGCCATCAGGCTCACCAGGCAGAGGAGCCGGAGCTCCGGGCCCCACGGGGTGCCCGAACGCGCCCAGGCGAGCTCGTCGACCGCGTCTTCGACCAGCTGGCCGGTCTGCCAGTCGGTGAAGGGCAGCCACGGCTCCGGCTCTTCCATGTTGCCCAGCTCCCCGAGAGGCTCTTCCTCGAAGTGCTCTTCGTGGTGCGGCGGTCCCATCAGCGCTCCTCCTTGTCCGGCTTCGCGGCTCGTGGCCGGCGGGGACGACGAGAGGAGCTCCCGGCTTGAGAGGTCCCCCCATTTGTAAGGTAGCATAAGAAATGATTAGGCGTCACCTTAGCCAGGTGGCAGGAAGAGGGTACGCGCGTGGGGAGGGCCGATCTGAGGTTGGTGGCCGGGACGCCGCTGCCGGCACCGAGCAGCCTCGACGCCGAGGGTTTCGAGCCAGCTTGCGTCGACGCGTTCGTGGCTTCTTGGTCAGCACGGGGCTTCAGCCCTGTGTTCATCGAGAACGCGACGGGGGTGCTGGAGCGGTTCCTCGCTCTGCTCGAGGTACCAGCTTGGGAAGCGCGCCCAGACGACGTCGACGCCGTCGTAGCCAAGCTCGTGGCGAACGGCCTGGCGGCATCGACGCGCCGAGGCTATGTCCAGGTGTTCAAGGACTTCCACCGCTTCTTGGTCGTGCGCAAGTCCGCCGAGATCGAGGCGACCTTCGGGGTGGCCCTCGCCGACCCCGTGGACGAGTTCAACGCGAGCCGTCATGTCGGCGACGACGGCTCGCCCTCGGCCAAGGCGCCGCCCTCGCTGGAGCGGATGGAGCAGTTCTTCGCCTTCTTGCGCGACCGGGTCGGCACGGCCCGCAAGTTCGCGCCGGCAGGCCGTGACTACGCTCTTTACAGGGCCCTCTACCACGCCGGGCTGCGAGCCGACGAGGCTGCTTCCTTGGAGCTGGCCGACCTGCACTTCGGTCGCGGCCCCTTCGGCAAGATCCACGTGCGCTTCGGCAAAGCCGCCCGCGGCTCTGGCCCGCGGCCTCGCTGGGCCCCGATGCTCGACCACCTGGACCTCGTGCTGCGCTGGTTCGTGGAAGACGTCCGCCCCAAGATGGGGCCTTCCAAGGCGCTGTTCTGCGACGAGGGTGGGGGCCCTATAAACCGCGGCACCATCCGCAACCGGCTGCACTACCTCTTGGAGATGGAAGGTGCCCCGTCGGGAGAGCGTTTCAGCCCGCACGGCCTGCGCCATGCCTGTGCCACGCACAACTACGAGAGGGGGATGGACCTGGTCGCCATCCAGCAGATGCTCGGCCACTGGAAGATCGGCACGACCATGGTCTACGTGACGCCCTCTGCCACCTTCATCGAGGACTCCTATCGCCGGGCAATATCGGCCACGCTGGACGACTTGGAGGGAGGGCCATGAACATCAAGTGGCGCTTGCGGATGGCGGCAGCACAAAAAGAAGTCTGGACCGGGGCCGAGCTGCGGCGCCTGCTCTCCGAACGGGCCGGCCTGGAGATGTCGGCAGCATCGGTGTCGGCTTTGTTGACCAAGCAGCCCGCACAGCTGAAACTGCACACCCTGGCGGCACTTTGCACCGCGCTCGGCTGCACGCCGAACGACCTGATCGAGGTCGACACGGCCCCTGTCGAAGCCAAGCCCCGTCCCGGAAAGGCCGCCAAGGCCCCGGCCAAGGCGGCCCGAGGGCGCTCGATGCCCCCGCTTTGAGGACCGGCGACTGCGAGCGCTGCGGCGGCGGGGTCGGGCGCAAGGACGAGGTGCTCTGCCACCGCTGCAGGGCAGCCGACCAGGAAGCAGAGCGGCGTGCCGACTGCCCGAGCTGCGGCAAGTTCTTGCGCCTCGAGGCAGCGACTGGCCGTTGCGTGCGCTGCTCGCGTACCTGTGCCGACTGCGGCCAGGTCCTGCGCTTCAAGTCGAGCACGCGCTGTCTGGCCTGCCGGCGACGTTTCGACGCGGCGGCTGCCAAGTCGCCCTGCCCTCGTTGCGGCCGGTCAGGCTACATCAGGGAAGAGACCGGCTGGTGTGGGACGTGCTCCCGGCTCCCGGTGCCACCCTTGCAGCCCCGGCCGTGCTCTTCGTGCGGCGCACTGGCCCGCAAAAAAGGCGAAGGCGTCTGCGGGCGTTGCTGGGCACGGGGCCCGGCCCGGCCTGTCAACCAGGCGCTCCGGCTGATGGCCGCCCGAGGAGGCCCGGAGTGGCTCGCCCGCTTCGCCGAGTTCGCGGCGCAACGCCACTGCGCGCAACGTGCCTGCCTCATGATCAGTGCTATCGGGCGCATCACCGACGGCGACGCGCCTTGCCACCCACAATCTGTGCTCGAAAGGTCCCGTCGCCCGGGGCGCTCGTCTGGGCCCTTGGCGCGGGCCTTGGAGGAGTTCTTGGTGGGCGAGGGGCTGGCCTTTGGGCTCGACCAGGAGGCGCGCCTCGCCCGCGGCCGACGCCAACGTCGCGTGCAAGGCGTCCCTGCCAGCCTTCGCCCGGCCGTGGCGGCCTTT
>DAHWQF010000061.1:0-1852 GCA_027334785.1 Acidimicrobiaceae bacterium | reverse complement strand
GCGCGCCTCGCCCGCGGCCGACGCCAACGTCGCGTGCAAGGCGTCCCTGCCAGCCTTCGCCCGGCCGTGGCGGCCTTTGCCGACCACCTGGTGCGCTCGGGCGAAAGAGCCCGCAGGGCAGGGACGCGACCCCGCAAGGACAGCACCATCGAGGCCAACCTTGGCATCGTGCGCGACCTCGCCCGCTTCGTCGCGACCGAACGTTCGGAACAGGACTGGTCGCTGGTCGCGGTGGGGGACCTGGAGGCGTTCCTCGCGTCACGGCCTTCTAACCGCAAGCGGTGCCTGCAGGCAGCCCGCCAGTTCTTCCGTTGGGCACGCAAGGCCAAGCTCGTCCTCGTCGACCCGACGAAGGGGCTCTCCAGCACGCCTCGCGGAGGCTTCACGGGCGAGACCCTGGCCCTGGCCGAGCAGCGGCGACTGTTCCGGCGCTGGACAGGGAGCGAGGCCCACCCTCACGAGGCCTTGGTCGGCCTGCTCGCGTTGTTGCACGCTGTGTCGAGCACCGAGGTCAGGCACCTGAAGGTCGACGATTTCGACGAGGCCCGCTGCACCTTGCGGGTCGGCCGACGGTCGGCGCCCGTGCCGCTCGACCCCGTGAGTGCCTCGGCAGTCAGGCGCTGTCTGGCCCAGCGCGCCTCGTTGGGCACCCATAACCAGCACATCCTGGTCACGAGGCAGACCAAGGCCCGGGCCGGCCCCGCTTCGGCGCCCTACCTGTGCCACGTCCTCGACGCCGCTGGGACCTCTCCAAAGCGCCTGCGTTCGACACGCATCGTCGAGCTCGTCTCGGTCCTGGGCCCCCGGGTGGCAGGCGACGCCCTCGGTATGCAGCCAGAGGGCCTCGTCCACTACCTCGCCGACCACGTCGACGCTGGGCGTCTCCCCCTCGAGGAGTAGCGCACCTGTGCGTTTCAGGCAGCGCCTTGCACACGTTCGAGGGAACCTGTGCGCTTTGCTGAAGGGGGCGTTGGAGGCGACCGCCACCGAGGCCCGCTCCTCCCGCTCAGTGAGGACCTGGAAGAGCAGCTCCGCTCTTTTTTGGTCGAGCCTCAGGTACCCGAGCTCGTCACAGCAAAGGAGCTCGTAGCGCCCGTAACGGGCGACGGCACGACCGAGGGAGCGCTCGTCGACAGCTTCGGCGAGCTCGTTCACGAGCTGCGCGCAAGTGACGTAGCGGGCCCGCTTGCCTGCTTCGGCCGCCGCCAGCGCAGCCCCGATCAAGAGATGAGTCTTGCCGGTGCCGGGGTCGCCGACCGCCACGAGCGGCTGGCCTGCGTCCACCCAGGAAAGCGAGCAAGCTGCTGCGAAGGTGGCCGGGTTTATGGACGGCGCGGCGGAGAGGTCGAAGTCGGAGAGGCGCTTCACCCGCGGCAGGCGGGCTTCTGCGACCCGGCGCTCCCTCCTGCGGGCCTCGCGCTCGTCGACTTCGGCCGAGAGCACCTCGGCCAGGTAGGCGCGGTGGGTGAGGCCTGCCCGGCCGGCATCGTCGGCGAGCTTCAGGGCTTCGGCCCGCACGGTCGGCAGGCGGAGGGCCGTTGCGGCCGCACCGATCGCGGCCTCTGCGGCCTGTTCGGTCATGGATGTCATATCGCCACCTCCTCCCCGGCCTCTTCGGCCTCCAGGGAGCCGTCGAGCAGGTCGTCGTAGCCCGAGAGGGCCGGCGCCGGCCGAGGAGCTAGGGACGGCCCTATCTCGAGCAGCGGTGCGACGGTGCCCTCGGCGGCCCGGCGCACCTCTATCTCGACCGCCCTCGGGTCGGTTGCGCCGCCCGAGACGGCCGAGGCGATGCCCTCGAGCACCGCTTCCCGGGGGAAACGGCGGTGGAGCATGAGGACCTCGCAGAGGGCCC
>DAHWQF010000619.1 GCA_027334785.1 Acidimicrobiaceae bacterium | reverse complement strand
ACGAGCTGCTGGGCCCCCCTTTGACCCACCGAAACTTCCGGGAAGGGTCGGACCGGGCTTACTCACTGATTTGGGTCTGAAACGACGCCCACTTGGCAACCAAGGGGGGCCGCAGGTGTCCCGTAAGACGGCGCTCCAGCGGCGAGCATGGACCGGGAGCTTGGTGTGTCCGGACAATTGTCGTACAGTGATGGGTATGAGCAAGACAGAACGCATCGAGGTGCGGGTCTCCGCCGACGACAAGCACGCAATCGCTGCCGCTGCGGCGATGGAGCACACCACGACCACCGAGTTCGTGCGGGTGGCGGTGCTCGAGGCCCGAGGTGATGCGCCTCGTGGGGGTACCGGTAGTTTTGGCGCAATAACCAACGCTTAGCCGTCAAGGGTGACGGCACCCCCAGTCTCCACCGCTGATGGCCAGGTCCTGGCCGCCCGACGTGACGGCCTCAAGCTGCCCTGGACTTGGTGACCTTGGCCACCACGCCGGTCTTGGGACCGACCTTTACCTGCGTCTGCAGGCCGAGCTTGCGGGCCACCGTGAGCAAGGTGTCCACGGTCGGGTTGTGCTCGGCGGCCTCCAACCTGGCCACCACCGGCTGGCTCCAGCCCAACAGCTGTGCCAGCGCGCTCTGGCTCAACCGGTGCTCAGCCCGGTAGGCGATCACCGCCTCGGCCACTACCCGGGCCAGCGCGGTGCGCTCCCACTCCGCCCGGAACTGCGGGTCCCGGAGCATCTCCTCCAGCACCTCGGCATTGCTGGCCAGCCGCTTACTCATCCTCGATCTCCTTCAGCCTTTCCTCGGCCAACCGCACCGCCCGGTCGAACCTGCGCCGGTCACGCACCGCTTCCGGGCCGACAGCCAAGATGACCATCCCGTCGGCTACCCGTCGGTACAGCGCCCGCCACGGCGAGCGCCCGGACCGGGGCCGCAACTCCCGGATCCCGGCCTGGCTGCCCTTGACCTGGCTGGTGTGCGGCGCACCGAGCTGGTCGCCGAAGGCTTCCAACTTCGCCACCGCGGTCATCATGGCGTTGCGCTCCGCGGTCGGGAGCCCCATCAGCTCTTCCCTGGCGCCCTCATCCCAGTCAACCCTGAACGCCGCCATCCACAGATCATAGCAACGATGCTATCAGAGGCCCTAGTAGTCCGGCGTCCACAAACGAACGTATCCGCGACATGTCCCAGAACCACGGCAGCCGACGAGTTATGAGGCGTCAACAACCCCATCTCACAATCATAGTCGCACAACCATGTGATGAGATGGGTTCTGCTACGATGTCGGTCGTGGGCCGCCTGCTCGGTTACGCCCGGGTCTCGACCCTGGAGCAGCACCCCCGGCTCCAGACCGACGCCTTGAAAGCCGCCGGCTGCTACCGCATCTTCACCGACAAGGCCTCCGGGGCCAGGGCAGACCGCCCCCAGTTGGCCAGGGTGCTGGACCAGCTCCGCCCCGGCGACACCCTGGTGGTCTGGCGCCTGGACCGTCTCGGCCGGTCCCTTCGCCACCTCATCGACACCGTGAACGCCCTCGCCGAGGACAAGATCGGCTTCCGCAGCCTGACCGAGCTGATCGACACCACCACCTCTTCGGGCAAGCTCGTCTTCCACTTCTTCGGGGCCCTGGCCGAGTTCGAGCGGGACCTGGTGAGAGAGCGGACCATGGCCGGCCTGGAAGCGGCCAGGGCGCGGGGACGATCGGGGGGACGGCCGAGGGTGATGACGGCGGACAAGGTGGACAGGGCGCACGAGCTGCGGCGCTCGGGCGACCACACCATGGCCGACATCGCGAGGGTGCTCGGGGTCAGCCGGGCCTCGGTCTACCGCCACCTGGGCGACCCCCTTACCGGCCCGGCAGTCACGGCGGAGAGGGGGCGCTCCCCGGCCTCGGGGCCCTCGAAGTCGTCGCCAGCTCATGGCCCCACCCGGCGGAGGGGCCGGTAGCCGCCGGCGAGGGCGGCCAGCTCCCGGTCCACCTCGAAGGAGAAGGTGCCGTAGAAGCTGATGTTCTCGTTGTGGGCCGGGGACACGAGAGCCAGCACTTCGTCATCGACCTGGTGGCCGCCCGCCCGGAGCTGGCCCACGGCCAAGGCAAGGTACTCGGTTCGTAGCCGTCGGCCCTGGCAACCTCTCTCGCCGCCGCCACCCTCCGCGACAGCCAGTCCGGACCGGGCCGGATGACCTTGGCCGAGCGCAGGTAGTCGCAGGCCAAGCGGAACAGCAGGCTCGGCGAGTCGTGCTCGAGGCCCCGGGCAGTAAGGAACTGGTCCAGCTCCTTCCACTCCACCTCGCCGGCCTGGCGCCAACCAAGGAGCTTGGCCACCTCGGCCGTGGAGCCGGCGGCCGGCGCCCCCGGGAGCGCGCCTGTCCCGTCGAACAGGCCCATCACCCCCTC
>DAHWQF010000618.1 GCA_027334785.1 Acidimicrobiaceae bacterium | reverse complement strand
TGCTCTCGGGCCTCCAGCGGGTGTCGCTGCTCGTCCTCGACGACTTCTTGCTCACTCCTGCCGGGATCGAGGCCTGCCGCGACCTGCTCGAGGTGATCGAGGACCGCTCCCAGCTGCGGTCGACCATCGTCGTGAGCCAGCTCCCGGTCGACAAGTGGCTGGAGGCGATGGCGGACCCAACGCTCGGCGAGGCGATCGTGGACCGGATCCTGCAGTCCTCGCACCGCATCGCCATGAAGGGGCCCTCGATGCGAAGGCGCCAGCCGGTCGACGCAGAGACGGCCAGCTGACGTGTTGGCTCGTAACATCCGAACGAGGAGGTCGCCGAACGAACCCATCCGAGTGAACGCACCACGGCGTCGCTGGCCGAGTGTCCGGGATCAGCCGGAACGCTTGTCCGGGATCGATCGGAACGGGTGTCCGAGATCACCGGAATGCACACCCAGTACACCTCGAAGGACTTCCATGCCCTCCTCGAGGCCCATCACGGCGTGCAGAGCCTGTCCCCAAGGGCCAGTGCTGGAACAACGCCGTCGGTGAGAGCTGGTTCGCGACCCTCAAGGAAGAACTGATCCACGGGCAATCCTGGGCCACCACCGTCCAGGTCCGCCGGGCCGTCATCGAGTTCATCGAGATCTTCTACAACCGCCAGAGAATCACCGTCACAGCCCTCTGGGCTACCTCACACCCGTCGAGTACGAACGGCAGATCCACCAACACCCCCGCCGGGAGGCGGCATAATAAACCTGTCCATCAGACCGGCGCAGCCCCAGGGTGTGATACAGGGTGTAGACGCCCGCTCCGCCCGCATCACGTTGCTCAAGGTGCTGGTCCATCGCCGGCGGTCACTGACATCTGGCCCACCTACAGGATCAAGCGGTCAGAAGGAGGACGGACTCTCGGGATCCGGCGGGCTTCTTGACCCGCTGGCGTTGCTGCACGGCGATGCCCTTGTAGCGGGCGACCTGGATCTCCTTAACCACATACCCGTGCAACTCGGCGATCTCCGCCAGGAGCAGATCTGTCGGTAGGACTTCGTTGGCAAAGACCTGGCTGCCCATGACGATTGCCACCTGTGCTCCGGGCCGCATGACCCCGTGCATGCCGGCGAGCACCTGGGACATGTCCTCGAAGTAGCCGCTCACCATGCGGAATACCCGTCCAACTTCCTTGCTCCGATGTTCGCTGGCCAGGAGTGCAGACAGGAACTCGTCGAGGGCGGCGAGCTCCAAGGTGCGCTCTTCGGCCCACGGCGCTTCGAGGTGGGACCGAAGTTGCGCCTTCCGCAGCCGACGAAGCGCATCGGCGTTGTCGACGAAGCCGAAGCCGAGCTCGAGTTGATAGTTGCTCACGTAGTCGTACCGGTTGGGGTACGGAGGCGAGCAGACGGCGACGTCGAACTTCCGGCCGTCGAGCAATTCCGCTATTCTCCGGGCATCGCCAGTGAGCACCTCGCTGGATGGGGGAGCAGAGGCGAGGGTGTCGGCGCCGATTCGGAGCAGGGCCAGCTTGTCGGAGAAGGCACTGCGCACGGCTTCCCGGGAATGGTGGAGTCCGTAGCGACCATCACGATGTCCGTGCGGGCGCTGGCGCAGCGAGGTGCCGTCCTTGGTCGCCTGGGACATCTCCTCGACACAGCACAACAGCGCCAGGCGCAACACGTCACGCTCGATCACGGATCCCACCTGGCCGATGGCGTCATGAAGAGCGGTCAGCTGCGCAAGGGCGGCCGGAGTGAAGGCCCACTCCCGCACCGGGAAGTTCGGGAACCGACCCTTCCTCTCGCTGTCGCTGGCCAAGAGCCGGGGCTCGGTGCGGTCGATCTTGTCCCAGTCGGCCTCGCCGACGCGCAGCAACGTCCGTCCAGCGAAGGCGGCGAAGGGGAGGAGGTCGACGCCGACACCGGGCATCCCCCGTTGGGCGGCGACGAGCACGCTCGTCCCGGCTCCTGCGAAAGGATCGAGAAGTGCACCCTTCCTGATGCCCATATGATCGAGGAGCGACCGCACGAGGCCGGGGCTGTACGCTTCCTTGTAAGGCACGACCTGGAAGAGCGGCTCGTCCCGCCGGCCAGCGCCGACCGACTGTCCGAGTTCCAGGTGCTCGACTGTGAGCCCCTCGTAGCGGTCGGCCAGGGCCCGTCGGGCAGCCACGAATCGGCGGGGCTTCAACTCGTCACGGAAGGCATGCCAGTCCATCTCCTTCGACGGTGCCCGGCGCGACGGCACGGGCACTCCCGCGCCGCTCACCGTGCCGAGGGGATGAGGAGCTCGAGTTCGATGAGGCGCTCCAGGAGCGCAAGCAGATCTCCGACCTCGGCAGATCCGAGCTTGGCACCGATCTCGAAGTGGGCGTCGAATCCCTGGCGAGTCATGTTCGCCGACCCAAGGTAGCC
>DAHWQF010000617.1 GCA_027334785.1 Acidimicrobiaceae bacterium | reverse complement strand
GACGACGGCACGGAGGAGACCGAGGAGCGGCTTTTCTTCCGCCCGGTGCCCGTGTTCGACGTGAGCCAGACCGAGGGGCCGCCGCTGCCTGAGCCGCCCAGCATCGAGGCCTCCGACACGCGCACGGAGGCGCCGCCGGGCATGGCCGAGGCCCTGTCGGGGTGGGTGCGGGCGAGAGGCTTCGACCCGCGGCGGGCAGAGCTGCCGGGTGCCCTGTACGGGCGGACGGATTTCTCGGCCCGCACGGTCGAGGTCAACGCCTCCCACAACGGCGCGCAGCAGGCCCTCACGCTCGCCCACGAGGCGGCCCACATCGCGCTCGGCCACGACGCCTGTTACGGGAAGTCCCGCCCGGAGCGCGAGATAGAGGCCGAGTCGGTCGCCTACATCGTCGGCCGGCACTTCGGCCTGGCCGACGCCGGCTCGTTCAACTACGTGGCGAACTGGGCGCACGGCGACCCCGAGGCGGTGCGCAAGACGGCAGGCCGCGTGGTGAGCGCCGCGAAGCAAGTCCTGGACGAGGTGGACAGAACGGAGGAACGGCGATGGGGACCTTCTACGTCGCTGAGGTCGCCTCACCTTGTGGTGGACGGCCGATGGCTGTGGAAAGCTCGTACCTGGCGGGTCTTGAGGCGGCCCTGGACCGAGCCTTCGGCGTCGACTGCGACGAGGTTGGCAGGGAGCTTGGGGCCATCGGGCCGACGGTGAGCCTGACTGGCACCAGGGCCGGCGTCTGCAGCCAACCTGACGGCTGGGCGGGCTGATGGGAGCGCACCAGCCGCGCCAGCCAAGAGGAGTACCCGTTGGTGGCCAGTGGCGGGCCACGACGCGACCCGAAGGTCGCGGCCTCCAGGCTGGCCCGTCTGGTTATTACTGGTGGCACCGTGGGCTGCTAAAGGAGCTGCGCCGCATCGAGACCGGGGCGGGCCCGCTGCCGAGCTACAACTCGAAAGGTCTGGCTTCTAATTTGTACGACCAGCACACCGACGTGAAGCGCTGGCTCGAAGAACTGGAGGACTGGGGCCTCGTCGAGTTGGCCGAGCCTGAATGGGAAGTGCGCGGTGCCAAGTGGTACCGGCTCACCGACGCTGGGCGGGCGTTGGCTGGGCCAGGGAGGGCTCAGGCGTGATAGCTCATGCCCCCCCCTAGAAGATCACCAGGAAGCGCCTCTAGGACGGCCTCCACATGCGCAAGTGGAGGGCCCCTCGTACCATGGCGTCGAGATCTTGCGGGCCCTCAAGAGGCCGCCCGTCCCACACTGCAAGCTCGAGAGGAACTAGCGCTTGGCGTTGGGCGTCGAGGAGCTCGTCCTCGGTGTGGAAGTGCTCCAAGATGTCGCCGATCAACTCGTAGAGGATCGCTCCCCACGCCGAAAAGGGCCGGCGCGACGCGTTCTGGCCCCTCACTTGCACAAGGCGGGCACGGTTGTTATGGGCGAGCAGGTTGATGTAGGCCCAGGCTGGCGGTGCCTGCCCGCTCTGTTGGGAGACAAGAAGAGCGTCGCCTTCCACGATTGCCTCTGCCAGTTCTACGGCCGTTACCTGTGGTGGCTGCATGGCGTAGATGTGGGGTGAGGGCGGCACGCGGGCACCGATGCAAAGGAAAAAGGCGAAACTTCTGGCCTTGTTGCGTGCCGAGGCCGGGTCGTCTCGGTTCTCCCCTCCCCACATGTCTGGCATGCGAGCTGACGATCTTGCTGTGGCGGGGGGGGAACTGGTCGAGATTGCCCCCGGGGCGCAAGTTACTTGGGCCACGCCGACCGGCAGCCAGGCCGGTACCGTCGTGCACACTTACGACCGAGACGGCGACGATGTGCTGGTCGCGGTCACTCGCTCGATGCGTTGGGGGAAGCCGCACGCTCGTCTGGTCCATGTGCTGGCGAGCGAGGTCGATGCCGAGAGCGTCGTGCCGGCGACCGCACAGCAGCGCCAAGCGGTCGCCCGTTGGGTGTGCGCCGCGCTCGGCGCCAAGCGCGGCGCCTTTAATGGGTACGAGCTGTCCCTGCTTGGTTACGCGGCAGCCATGGCTGGCCTCGCTGCCGAGCACCGGGCCCGAAGGGACGCCGCAACTTGGAGCGAACCGGCCAAGCCGGCTGCGTCGCTGTGGGAATGACGGGGGGCCGCCCAGTCAGGTCCGTCCCGCCCCTCCCCACATGCACCTCATGAGTACACCCCAAGGTCACTCCCGCTTGTGCTCGGTGCGCCGAGCCCTCCTTGTAGCCAGCACAACAGCAGCTTTGCTCCTGCCGGCGGCTCCGGCAGCGGCGCTCCCCTGGTCCGCTGCCCGGATGGGAGCGAGCACGGGGCCGGCCTCCATAGAACTGCCGGCGCCGGCGGTCCTCTCTGCCCGGGCACTACCAGGAACGCTCCCTGCCGAGGGCGGGACAGTCGAGGTGGTC
>DAHWQF010000616.1 GCA_027334785.1 Acidimicrobiaceae bacterium | reverse complement strand
GGGCGGGCTGGGACAAGGCGTTCCGGGCTCTGGTCGCCGGAGCCGGGACCGAGGCGGCGGCAGGCGGGCTGGCCGACAAGGTTGCGCTGCAGTTCGACTTCGTCCCGGTGCGCCCGGTGCCACTTCAAGCCAGGCTCGCGCGGTTGGGACAACCGTCGCCGGGGCCAGAAGGCGGCACCGCAACGGGGCCAACGTCCCTGGAGGCAGCGCTCGGGTCGGTGCCCGGTCAGTGGCACGCGCGGTTGGCTCGGTGCTTGCTTGCACGCTCGGGCTGGCCAGCCTGGCTGCGGCCAGCAGCCTGTTCGCCGGCTCGGACACCACGGCGGTGGCGGCGCACGCAGTAGAGCGGCTCCAAGTGGTGCTGCACCACTTCGTGGGTGCCGGCGCAGGGGTGCTGGCCCGCTGGGCCGTCTTCGCCGTCTTCGCCCTCGGGGCACTTTCCGCCCTGGCCACGGCGGCCGCTTACCTGCCCCCGCTCGCCACCACCCGGCGCAAGTCCAGCCAACTCGTCCGAGCGGCCAGGGCTCTCTCTGGAGGTGCCCTGCCGGCGCTGGCGGGAGCCCTCGAGACCAGGATGGGCCTCGCCTTTTCCCCAGGTGCTGCCGCCCCACCCCTTTCCAAGGCGCTCGCAGAAGTGGAGACGGCCGCCAGGTACCTCGAAGCGTGGAGCGCCGCGCGCCCGGGTGAAGCCCAGGACCTGGCGCTCGCGCTCGCCGAAGGGGCACGGCAGGTAGCGCGGTTGGCTTCTGCAGTAGACGCCCTTTGCCACGCCAACACGAAGCGTGTCGAAGAACTCGTCGGGGAACGGACGGCTGCTCTTTCGAGCGCCAACCGCCGGCTGGTCGACTCGGGCTGGCGGCGCCGGCAGTTGCTCGACCGCACGGTCACGGCTGCCGAGGGCGAGCGCGCCCGGGTGGCTGCCAGTCTTCACGACGGGCCCGTCCAGCGCCTAGCCGCGCTCGGGCTCGTGCTCGACCGCTGCTACCTCCGCCTCCAGCGCGACGACTGTGCCGGTGCCTCAGAACTGGTTAAGCGCGCCCGGGCCGGGGTGGGGGACGAGATCCACTGCCTCCGCCAGATGATGGGCGAACTGCGCCCGCCCGTTCTCGACGAAGGGGGCCTCGAAGCCGCCATCCGTGACCACCTCAGCGCCTGGAGCGGGTCATCGGGTGTCGAGGCCAGCCTTCATGTTGGCGAGCGCCCTCCTCTCGGCCAAAACACCGAGACTGTCGCCTACCGAGTCGTGCAAGAGGCGCTCACCAACATTGCCAAGCACGCCCGCGCCGGGCACGTCCTGGTGGCGCTCGAGCGCGCCGGCGCCGGGGTCCTGCTGACCGTACGTGACGACGGCAAGGGCTTCCGCCAGGCCTCCCAGCCGGACTTGTTGCACGCCGGGCACTTCGGCCTGGTCATCATGCGCGAGAGGGTCGAGCTGGCCTCGGGCAAGTTCGAGGTGAGGAGCGCTCCCCTGGCAGGGACTGAAGTGAAGGTCTGGCTGCCAGCCGAAGCACGCTCTCCCTTCCTCGGTACCGAACCTCGGCTAGGCCCAGGACCAGGAAATGGCCCAGATGACGAGGCAACTGCTGGTTACGCCACGCCATGGGGCCTCCCCGGCGCGCCGGTGCCGGCGGTCGCGGCCAGCGGTCCTGGGGGTGCGCCTTGACGACGTCGCCGCCCCGTCTCGTTGTCGTGGACGACGACTCCGCCCTGGCAGAAGAGCTGGCTGGGCTGTTCACTGACGTCGGTTACGAAGTGGCCGGAGTGGCGAGCGGCGCCGAAGAGGGCATAGAACTGGTGGGTAGCTCCCAACCGGACGTCGTCGTCATGGACTTCCGCATGGAGGGCATGAACGGGACGGAAGCGGCCGAGGTGCTCCACCGAGAGCACCCCAATGTGGGCGTCGTGCTCCTTTCGGCTTATGCAGACGAAAGCATCGTGCAGGCGGCCATGGCTGCAAAAGTCGCGGCATACCTGGTGAAGGGCTGCCCAGCGGTCGAGTTGCTCTCTACCGTGGAGAACGTCGCCATGCAGCGGCGGGCCGCGAGCCGGTTCGGGTCGGGGCCATCGTGACCACGACCGTGCTCGTGGCCGACGACGCCGAGGCGACGCGTCAGGGGCTCGTCGAGCTGCTAGCCGATACCTCGGAGTTCCTCTGCGTGGCCTCCGTCGGCGACGCCCGGGCCGCCATCGCCAAGGCCGCCCACTACCAACCAGACATCGCCGTACTAGACGTGATGATGCCGGGCGGGGGAGGCCTCGCCGCTGCCCTCGGGATACGTGAGGTGTCTCCTCGCACCAGGGTCCTCGCGTACTCTGCTGCGGCCGACCGCTCCTCGGTGGTCCAGATGCTCCGCAACGGGGCACGTGGGTACCTCCTCAAGGGCTCGGCGGCCGACGAG
>DAHWQF010000615.1 GCA_027334785.1 Acidimicrobiaceae bacterium | reverse complement strand
GTGGGCTCGGTGGGGATCGAACCCACGACCAAGGGATTATGAGTCCCCTGCTCTGACCGCTGAGCTACGAGCCCTCAGTGCTTCTGACCTGCTACAACCCGCTCGGCTAGCCGTATTGTAGCACCGCCTGCCAAACCTCCCGCCGGCTGACTCTGGGCAACTCGGTGCCGGCGCTACAAAGGAGACGTTGATGCGCCGGATCTTGGGACAGCAGGCCGAGGATCGCTGGCGTGCCAGCTGAGGTGATCGTCATTTCTCTTTCGTTTGCGACCACGCAGTATCACCAACAGGCCAAAACAGGATAGTAGATGGCCTGTTTACCGGACCAGAATGGTGCGCATGGCTGACCCTGGCAGGACCGACGAGCGAGATGTGCTGGTCCTGGTGCCCGGTTTCTGGCTGGGTGCCTGGGCCTGGGAGGAAGTGGCGGGCCACGTGCGCGAGGACGGGTACGAGGTCCACGCCCTGACCCTCCCCGGCCTGGAGAGCTGGTCCGCTGACCGAGCCGCCATCACCCTGGAAGAGCACATAAAGGCGGTGACCGAAGTCGTAACCGACCTCGATAAGGGCGGGAGGCACGTGTGCCTGGCCGGCCACAGCGGGGCGGGGGCCGTCGTCTACGGGGCGACCGACCATCTCGCGGCCCGTGGTAGCAGGGCGCTGCGACGCGTGGTCTATGTGGACAGCGGCCCGTTGCCCGACGGGGCCGCGTTGTCGCCCGGCCTTGACCCGGCCGTGGTGGAGCTGCCGCTGCCGCCATGGCCCGAGCTCGAGGCCAATGGGAGCAGCCTGGCCGGCCTGGACAAAGCCGCGCTGGCCCGGTTCCGTAAGCTCGCGGTTCCCCACCCCGCCGGCGTCGCCCGCGACCCGCTGCGCCTGACCACGACCGAGCGGCGCAAAGTGCCTGTCAGCTTGGTCACCTGCAGCTTCTCCGTCGACCAGGTAAAGGCCATGGTCGCCGCAAACCACCCGTTCTTTGCCGAGCTGGACGGCCTCGACGTGACTTATGTCGAACTGGCGACCGGCCACTGGCCGATGTGGTCACGCCCCGCCGACCTGGCCAGGGTCCTGGCCAGAGAAGCGGCCAGGGGGGAGCCAGGCTGAGCCGCGTCCGGTCTCCAACAGGATGGTGGCACTCTGGCGTGTCCGCTATGCGTGTCGAAAATGAGGTGCGCTTCAAGATCCGTCGCATCTACGCTCAACACCGCCTCCTGTTCAGGCAAGCGGCCTGCAGTGCACTCGCTTCGGACCGTAGCTTGCCAAGACCGGCACGCGCCGTGAATGTGACTGGGGCCGCCCTGCCTCCCCGTTACATGTGAGATCTCAGCCCGCCCGGACCGGGCACTGGCTCGTGCCAGGACCCGGCCGCTTTCGGCGAAGGCGAGGTCACCGACGACGTGGTGCCGGACATGAGCGCGGCGCTCACGAGCATCTGCGCCCGCGGCGTCTCTGCGCGAGACTCTGTCATGCGCTGGAACCTGCCGCCCTCCGAAGTGCCCACCACCTGGTTCAACGTCCTGCCCCATCTGGCCGGCCAACTGCAGCCGCCGCTGCACCCGGCCACCCGCGAACCCATCGGACCGGACGACCTGGCACCCCTCTTCCCGATGGCCTTGATCAGCCAGGAGGTTTCAACCGAGCCCTCGATCGACATACCCGGCGAGATCCTCGACGTGCTGCGCCTCTGGCGGCCGACCCCGCTCGTGCGGGCGACCCGGCTCGAAAATGCGCTCGGCACGCCCGCGCGCATCTACTACAAGGACGAGTCGGTCTCCCCTCCCGGCTCCCACAAGCCCAACACGGCCGTGCCCCAGGCGTACTACAACAAGGCAGAGGGCGTCAACCGGCTCACCACCGAGACAGGCGCCGGGCAGTGGGGCAGCGCCCTTTGTTTCGCGTCGGCCTTGTTCGGCCTCGAGTGCAAGGTCTACATGGTGCGCGCCTCGTACCACCAAAAGCCTTATCGCCGTGTCCTCATGGAGACCTGGGGTGGCAACGTGGTCCCGAGCCCGGTGGACGAGCCCGACCACCCCGGTTCGCTCGGAACGGCCATCAGTGACGCCGTGCGCGAGGCAGTGGGTAGGCCCGACACCCACTACTCCCTTGGCTCAGTGCTCAACCACGTGCTCCTCCACCAGACCGTCATCGGCCAGGAGGCCAAATCGCAGCTGGCCCTCGCCGGCGAAAAACAGCCCGACGTCGTGATCGGTTGCTGCGGCGGAGGTTCCAACCTCGGGGGCATCAGCCTCCCCTACGTACCAGACGAGGGCACCCGTCTGGTGGCCGTCGAGCCGACCTCGTGCCCGACCCTCACGGAGGGCCACTTCGACTACGACTTCGGTGATACCGCTGGCCTCACCCCCCTCCTCCCCATGTACACCCTCGGGCACGACTTCGTGCCGCCTT
>DAHWQF010000614.1 GCA_027334785.1 Acidimicrobiaceae bacterium | reverse complement strand
CAGCCCCGCCGGCGTAGCCATAGACGGCGAGCACCCGTCGGGCTGCTTCGGCCGCTACGCCCTCGGCCCCCGAGACCACCTTGGTCGCCGGCCCCGCCCGCAGCAAGAGCCTTTCCAGCCAGGCACGCGAGCTCACCCGGAGCCACACGCGCAGCCGGCCGCCACCGCGTTCCTTCGTGCCCTCGTTGGGGTAGCGGCCCGCTACCCAGCGCGCTTCGGGGGCGAGGTCGAGCACCACCACCGGGTCCTCGGGCCTGCCCTGGTACACGTCGAGTGGGCCGAGGTCGCCCGGTGGCTCGAAACCCTCCGCGAGCACGGTGGCCGAGCGGGCACGGTCAACCCGGAAGAGCCGGCGGCCTTCGACAAGCTCGCACCAGGCCAGGAGGTACCAATTCCCCTCGGACGAAAAGACCTGCCAAGGGTGCACGACGCGCTCGGTCGTCTCGTCCCGCCCGAAGGAGTAATAAAAAAGCCGAACTTTGCGCCTGTCCCGGGCGGCAGCCTGCAAAGTGGCGAGGACCGGGCCGGCGGCCATCCCCGGCTCCACGGCGAGAGCACCTTCCACGCCTGTCCCGAGGGCGTGTTCCAGCTTGGCCACCGCGCTGGACAGGGACGCCACACCGGCGCCGGCCGGCGTGGCCAGCACCGCTCGGGCGGCCGCCAGCAGGGCCAGGCCTTCGGGGGCGGTCAACCGCAGAGGCCGGCGGAACCAGTCCGCAAAACGCACCCACACCCTCGCGCCCTCGATGTCGACCTCGATCAAAGAGTCAGGGGTGAAGGGGTAAACCCCACACATAAACAAAAGCTCGAGATCTTGGACTAGTTCTTCCTCGGGCAGGCCGAAGCGCTCCGAGACCTCGGCCAGTAGCGGCCCGTCGTGGCCCACGACCCAGGGGACGATCGCTAGCAAGCGGGCGAGCCGTTCGCCGGCGCCGGCCCGGCTCACCACGGTGCGCCACCTCGCTTTGCCCTCTCACCGGCCTCAGCGGCCCCGCCGGCGGCAACGGCCGGCCTGTCCGCCGCCGTCTGGGCGCCAGCGATGGCCAGCAGCCACGAGACGAGCGCCTCCCGGGCCTCGGGAGGGGAGACAACTTCGGCGTGGTCCAGCAGGCCCAGCACGAACCCGCGGAAGCCCTCCCAGTTGGTCACTTCCAGCCTGAAACGGGTCGCACCACTCGGCTCTTCGCCGGCGATGGCTTCTTCGCCGGCGAGGCGGCGCACCCAGGGTGCCTGGCTGGCGTCGACAAGCAGTTCGACGACGACCGGTGCGTCCTCGCCCAGCCGCCAGGGCGGGGGTGGCCCTGCCGGCGGGCCTTCGGGGCGCGCGAACGCCCCGGGCTTGCCCTCGAGCCTCACCTTTGCCTCCAGCCGGTCCACCCGGAAAAGCCGCTCGGCACCTCGGGAGTGGTCGAAGCCAGCCACGTACCAGTGGCCGTCACGGTAAGAGAGCCGGTAGGGGTCAACTTGGCGCACAACGCCGTTGTAGGCAAAGCTCACAGACTGCCTATCAGCCACGGCCGAGAACAGCGTCGCCACCTCTGCCGAGAGGGGCACGTCGGCCACCGGCCCGGCCTGCAGGGCGGCAGGGGCACGCCCCAGCTTGCGCAGGGCACTGGAGGCGCCGTCCCCCGCCCCCTCCCCGCGCAGCTCGACGAGCGACCCCGCTAGCGAGAGGGCCATCAATTCCTCCTCGTTGAGACCGGGGTCGCGCATCTCGTACAGCTCGCGGGGGACCCAGTAACCGGTCTGGTCCTGAGCAGCTCCCGGCTGGAGCGGCTCCGCCAGCACCGGGATGCCCATCTGGCGCAAGAGCTCCTTGTCCCGTTCGAAGTTCCGTCGGAAGCTGGCGGGGTCCTCGCTGTAACCGCCCACCCGCCCACGGAGCTCGTCGCGCGAGAGGGGGCGGCGAGTGTCGAGAAGGGCGACCAAGAGGTTGACGAGCCGTTCGAGGCGGTCTGGAGCGTTGCGCCCGCTCACAGGGACGCGATCAGCTTCTCGACCCGCTCGTCCCTGGCCTTGAACGGGTCCTTGCACAAGACCGTGCGCTGGGCCTGGTCGTTCAGTTTGAGGTGGACCCAGTCCACGGTGAAATCGCGCCGGCGTTCCTTGGCGCGGCGGATGAACTCCCCGCGGAGCCTCGCCCGGGTGGTCTGGGGTGGCTCGTCGAGGGCGCGCTCGATCTCTTCATCCGTGACGACGCGTTCAACTAGGCCGCGCCGTTCGAGCCGGTAGTAGAGGCCCCGCCGGCGGTTGACGTCGTGGTACTGGAGGTCCATCAAGGCCACCTTGGGGTGCGTGAGCGGGATGCCCTCGCGCTCGCGATAGGCCTCGATCAGGTTGTGCTTTATGACCCAGTCGCACTCCCGGTCGAGGGACCACGGGTCCTTCTCCAGGCCGGTGAGGCAGT
>DAHWQF010000613.1 GCA_027334785.1 Acidimicrobiaceae bacterium | reverse complement strand
ATGTTCCTCCTCTTCCAGCTGCGCCGGCTGGACGTCTGGCCGGCCGGGGACCTCGGGGTGCGCCGTGGGTACGGGCTCGCCTGGGGCGTCCCGATGCCGACCGAACGCGAGCTCGGCCCGCTCGGAGACCCATTTACCCCCTATCGCTCCGTCGTGGCCTGGTACTGCTGGCGGGCGTGCGAGCTCTATGCCGGCGCCGCCGAGAGCGCTCTTACCACCTGAGCCGCCGGGCGCCTCAGCCGGCGCCCGTGCCTGCCCTGCCGGCGCCGGCTAGCTCGTCCAAGGGGACGCGGGGGTCGGCCAAGCGGGCCGGGTCTAGCCGGGGACGGGCGCTAAGCAGCGCCTCGATGGCCTCGCCGGCGTCCCAGATGTTGGCGTTCATGGCCGCGAGCGGCGTGGCGTCCCGGAGCCAAAAGGCTAGGAAGTTGGGTGGGGTGCCCCGGAAGACGACGGCATCGAAGTCCGGCGCCCAGCCCCGGTACTCCATGCCGAAGTCGTACTGGTCAGAGTAGAAATAGGGCGTCTCGTTGTAGGGGACGGCCTGTCCGAGCATGTTGCGCGCCGCCGCCGGGCCCTGGTTGAGCGCGGCCGACCAGTGCTCGAGGCGGATGTGGGCGCCGTAACGGGGGTAAAACACCCTCGCCACGTCGCCGGCCGCGTAGATGCCCGGCCCGCTCGTGGCCAGGTACTCGTCGGTGACGATGCCGTTGCGCACATCGAGGCCGGCCGCCTCCGCCAGTTCCGTGCGTGGCGCCGCGCCCACCCCGACGACGACCACGTCCGCGGGCAAGGCCGTACCGTCGGTCAGGCGCACCCGCTCGACCCGGCCGTGCCCGGACAGCTCCTCTACGCTGGCGCTCAGGTGGAGCTCGACGCCGTGCTCCGCGTGCAGGTCACGGTAGACAGCCCCGACCTCTTTGCCGAGCACCCCCTCAAGGGGGACGGAGGCCATCTCCACTAGGGCCACTTCCGCGCCCATCTGTCGCGCCGAGGCTGCTACCTCGGCCCCGATCCAGCCCGCGCCGATCACGACGACACGGGGCCCGCCCGAGAACGCCTCGCGCAGGGCATCGGAGTCGGGTGCGGTGCGCAGGTAGTGGACGCCGGCGAGGTCCACCCCGGGCACAGCGAGCTGGCGCGGTGCGGCGCCGGTGGTGAGGAGCAGCTTGTCGTAGCGGAGGCGCTCGCCGGACCCCAGTTCCACCTCGCGGGCGCCCGGGTCGAGGCGGGTGGCGAGAGTGGAGGTGCGCAGCTCGATGCCCTGGGCCTCGTAGAAGCCCGCCGAATGGACCGCGGCGTGGTCGAAGCCCTTTTCGCCCCGGAGGTACTCCTTGGAAAGAGGAGGCCGCTCGTAGGGGCGGGCCGGCTCCTCGCCAAGGAGCACGAGGCGGCCCTCGAAGCCCTCGGCCCGCAACGTCTCGGCCGCTTTGGCGCCGGCGAGGCCGGCCCCGACTATCACAAAGGCGTCCATAGCTGCTGCCAAAGCTACCGTCAGGCTTGGCGGAGCGTCACGGCACCCGGGCGCAGCTTCTCCGGCGGGTCGGAGAGCAACCGGAGCTTGGAGAGGGCGGTGGCGAGGACAGAAGCGACAGCCACGCCGGCGATGGCCCATAGGGTGGGGCGGTCCCCGAGCGCCCCCGCTAGGACACCACCGAGGAAAGAACCGAGGGGCATCGCCCCCATCACGAAGAACTTCATAGTGGCCGTCATGCGTGCGGTGAGCTCGGCAGGGGTTATGGCTAGCCGGACGCTGATCTGGTTGACGGTGTAGAAAGGCGAACCCAAGGCCCGGAAGAACCACCCCCCAACCAGCAGTCCCATGGCGTCTTCGGGACGCGCCATCGGGAGCACGAGCGGGCCGACGCCGCCCAGGGTCGCGCCGAGCAGCATGGTACGGCCCACTCCGAGGCGGGCGGTGACTTTGCGTACCAGGGGCGCCCCGATCACGTAGCCGACGTTGCCGATGAAGAACACGAGCCCGATAGTGCCGGCCGCGTAGTGCAGTACCCGGGCTTCGAAGAGCACCAGTACCACGTTGAGGGCGGTGCCGACGAAGTTCCAGGCCCCCGTCCCCACCGCTATCCAGCGCAACAGTTCGTGGCGGGTCACATAGGAGAGCCCCTCTGCCACCCTCCTGGCTACTCCCGCCTCGTCCGGGCGGTCGGCAGGCAGTGGATCCGTGGCCTCGATCGTTTGCACTGAAATGGCAGCCACGACGAACCCGATGGCATCTGCGAGGAGGGCCAGGGGTGCCGAGAGGGCACGGACCAAGAACCCCGCTAGGCCTGGCCCGAACAACTGGGCGCCGGAACTGGCGATCGTGAGCCGCGAGCTCGCTTCGTGCAGGCGCGAAGTCCCCACGAGCGAGGGGAGGTAGGACTGCCATGCGATGTCGTAGAAGGTGCTCATGA
>DAHWQF010000612.1 GCA_027334785.1 Acidimicrobiaceae bacterium | reverse complement strand
ACGCCGGCATCGTCGACATCTGGGACAACCTCACGGCGCGCCACCCGCTCAACAGTCGTCCCGACGACGAGGAGCCCTGACGTGGTCTGCCGGTCGAGGCCAGGAGGCTCGGCCTCCACGTCCTACGCGCAGCAGGTCACGAGGTTGCCGGCCAACGCCGTGCTCTCGCTGTCCCACCAGTTGCGCCACGAGGGCCGCGAGGCCCCTACCCCGGCTCGCTCCGAGGTCCGCGAGTGGGCGACGGGCGCCGCCGAGCGCGTGCTCTCCGAGGTCGCTCTCAGCGAGGCCCGCCGGGCCTCGATAGCCGAGCGCCTGGACGCCGCCGCCGAGGGCGAGCTCCCGAGCGGCGCCGACTTTCATTCCTGGCAGAACATCGTCGAGCGGGCCGCCGAGTCCGCTCGGGGCATCGACGCCCACATCCGGTCCCTGGCCGGGCGCCTCGGCATCGCCGAGGACGAGGCGCGCGCCGCCTACGACGAGCTCTACCAGAGGGCCGACGGGCGCTCGAGCGGCATCGACGTGCCGAGCGACTGGGCCGAACGGTTCCGCTCCGACCCCGACAACGGGGTCATCCCCGGCGACCGAGGCACCCTGTACGCGCTCCACGAGATGTACGCCCGGGCCGGGGCCAACCGCCCGAGCGACGTGCGGCCGCTCCGCCACGCAGTGGCTGGCGTCCCTGGCGGGGGCCGCGGCATGTGCGCTGTTGGCTACGACAGGGCCGCGGGTCGTCTCGACGTGGAGATGAGCGACGGGTTGGTTTTCACCTTCACCAACATCCCGGCGTCGGTGTACGAGGAGATGTCTTCGCCTGGGGTCGACGCCAACCAGATCTATTACACGCGGGTGCAGGCGCGCGCCGGCGGGCCGGCGGCGGTGGTGCAAGCCGGCTCAGCGCAGGACCGCCAACGTTGTCCCGACTGCGGGCAGTTCTGCAACGCCAGCCACGTCTGCCCGAGCCCTGGGGCCGTGAACGGCTCGTCGGGTGCCCCTCGTGTCCGCATGGGCCGGACGGCCGGCGCCGACGATGGCGGAGAGGACGGCTCGGGCGGCGCCGTCGCGACCGACCAGGCCCCTCAGGCCCCCCAGGCCCCCCAGGCCCCTCAGGCCCCACGAGCGCCCCGGCTTGTCATGGCGCCGCCCAGGCGCGTGGCGGGGGCCGACTTCGCCATGGTGGTGCCGAGCCGCGCCGACATCGGGGCCTTCGCCTCGGAGCACCCCGAGTTCGACCTGCCGGTGGCGGCAGAGCCTGACGACGGGGGCGGGCTCGTCACCGGCACGGTGAGAGTGGCGAGCGACCCGGCCATGGGGCACCTCTCGGTTACCCGCGCCGACCTCGAGTGCACGTGCCCAACCTTCGGGCAAGACGGTTCCTGCGCCCACACGGCCGGGACGCTCGCCGGCGTTAGGGCGCACATTTCCGGGCGCCGGGGCGAGCAATCGCTCGGGCGGGTGCCCATGGCCGGGGCATCCCCGGGCCTCGACGAGCACCTGCGGGCCGAGCAGTTCCCCCCCGTGCCGGTGGAGGTCAGTTACGGCGCCGACATGGCGGCTTTCCAGGGCGCGTACGACGCTGCCAGGGCGCGCATGCGCGCCGGGCAGAGCGCCGTCGAGTTCCACCCCGAGGGCGGCGTGACGGGCGGGGCAGCGGCGCCGGGCGGACGCGGTTTCGGCGTCGAGATCGAGTTCGCGTGCACGAGCTACGCCGCCCGCCAGGCCATCGCCCGCGAGCTCTACGAGGCCGGCCTCATCCGCCAGCCGGTCCAGCACAGCTACCACGGCACCGAGCGGGAGGCCCGCTCGGGCCTGTGGCAGCGCTGGGGCTTCGAGAGCGACTCGTCGGTGTCGGGCGGCGAGATCGTCTCGCCGGTGCTGTTCGACCGCCCCGAGGACTGGGCCGAGCTGGCCACCGTCTGCCGGATCGTGAAGGCCCACGGCGGCACCGTCGACTCGACGACCGGCTGCCACGTGCACGTCGGGGCGGGCGATTTCGGCACCACCCCCGAGGCGCACAACGCCCTGCTGGCCGAGATGCGGGACAACGAGGACCTCATGTACCGGGTCGCCCAGCGGCCCGGCGCCGGCCGGCACCGCATGAACCGGTACTCGTCGCCCGCCTACATCCCGCCCAACGGCTACGCGACCGTGGCCGAGGTCCGCAGCAGGCAAGGCGGCCACGACCGCCCGCTCAACTTCGCGGCCGTGGCCGGCGCTCCCTCGGACCACGTCGAGCTGCGGCTATGGGACGGCACGCTCGACCCCGGCGCCATCCAGGCGCAGGTGAGCTGCTCACGCGCGATCGTTGTAAGTACATCGGCCGCGCCGAAATCACGCAGAATGGCAAACATCCCGCCCATCCACAGCACTGCGAGGCCCGGCAGATCGAAAGCGCCGACGTGGTAGAGCGGGCCCA
>DAHWQF010000611.1 GCA_027334785.1 Acidimicrobiaceae bacterium | reverse complement strand
GGGCAGAGCCTGATGATCAAGGGCCCGCCGGGCACGGGGAAGAGCCAGACGATCGCCAACCTGATCGCCTCGCTCGTGGCTCGGGGGAAAAAGGTAATGTTCGTGGCCGAAAAGCGCGCCGCCATCGAGGCAGTGACCAAGCGCCTGCAGCAGCACGGCCTGGCAGACCTCGTCCTTGACCTGCACGGAGGTGTTAGTTCGCGCCGGGCGTTCGCAGCTTCGGTCGGGCAGGCGCTAGCCAGCAGCCGCACAGCAACACGCCTCGACAACCACGCCGAGCTCGGCTACGTGGAAAAACGCCGAGACGAGCTCAATACCTATGTCAGCAGGCTCCACGGAAAACGAGAGCCGTGGGGCCTTTCGGTTTACGAGATCCGCGCTGAGCTGTTGGCGCTCGATGATGCGCAGGGCCAGATCCGGTTCCGAGGTGCGGCCATCGAGGCACTAGCGG
Organism: Acidimicrobiaceae bacterium; assembly: GCA_027334785.1. Taxonomy (GTDB): domain Bacteria; phylum Actinomycetota; class Acidimicrobiia; order Acidimicrobiales; family Palsa-688; genus JAJZYO01. The sequence goes on along the minus strand of DAHWQF010000611.1, from coordinate 1,962 downwards.
GAGTTTCCGGGCTAGCAGGTGACGAGGCCGCAAACTCCCTGCCAGAGCTGGCTGTTTGGCATGTCGCCGGGTAGTACCTAAGTGCCGTCTCTGGGCCCGGGGACGGCGGCCACGACCTCGTCGACGGCGGGGAAAGGATGGTTGGGGTTGTAGTTCTCGGCGGTCCCCCATGAGGCGGCCATGTCGGCCGTGACTTCGTCTGCTTCGTCCACGAAGAAGACCCGCCACCGCTCGCGAGGGTCGGCGGGGAGCGCCCCGTTGCTCGTCTCGCCCCCGGTCTGGTAACCGAGGACCAGGGGCCTGTTGTTGTGCCAACCGAGGGCATGGGGGCAAATGAGGCGCCGCCGTCCGTGGTAGGAGAGCCAGACCGGCCGGCGCTCCCGTAGGGCGGCTCCCAGGACGGCCCAGGGCGTGGGCAGGGTGGCGATGGTAGCGGTCATGGCTTGGGGGCATAGGTGCCCAGGCCGAACAGGTCATAGAGCCGTTTTTGTGTGCCGTCAATCTCAGTCGTCACCCGCTTGGCACGGGGACGGCCCCGCTCTCCTTGGTAGAGCAGTACAGTCTCTTCGATGCCGGCGAGCGTGCCGAGCAGCTCGCGCACGCTCATGTGCAAACCGGCGCGCTCGGCCTCGCGCACCATGAGCCGGGGGGCCATCAAGGCGAGGACGCAGTAGAAGGCGTGGGCACGGATCTTCTGGTCCGTCCAGTGGTACATGGGCGAGAAGGAGACGACGCTCGGGCCCTTCATCTGGCGGAAGTCCTCCTCGGCGGCTTCCTGGGAGCGGTAATCGGCCACGATGACAGCCGTCGGGGCCAGGTCCTTGCCTTTGTCGGTGACGAGCACACGCTTGCCGAAGATCTCCTCCTCCAAGGCGGCCCGTGCCCTTTGGCTCGTCTGGTAGCGCAGGCGCAGCTCGGAGGGCGCCTCGCCGGTGAGGGCCGTCGAGACCACGCGCGAGAGCCAGCGGGGCCGGAGGATGGCCGCCACCTCGGCCTCGACCTTCTCCTTCTCCTTCCTCGTCTTGCCCCGGGCCAAGCGGGCCTGGGCACCGGCCAGCTGGCGTCGTGCCTTGGCGAGGGTCTGGTCGTAGCCCCGGGACTGCTTCTCGTGGAGGTTGTCCGAGTGGGTCAACACGATGCGCCGGGCCTTGCCGAAGACCACCTTCTCGGACTCGTAGGCCATGAGCCCGCTAAAGCCCTCCACGGGCTCGTAGGCCGACTTCGGGACCGCCAACAGCTCTGGGTGGTCAGAAGGCGGGAGCGAGCCGACGAAGTGGAACGGCACGCTGTCCAACAGCTCGAAGTTGTCGTCGGAGTTCTGCCCGGCGTCGAAGACGAGCGTGAGCCGCTCCGCCAGTTCTGCGCCCTCGCCCAAGAGGTGGCCGAAGCGCTCGGCCATTTCTTTCACCATCTCGGGGAACTGGGTCACGTCGGGGCGGTTGCCGGGGTAGGGGTGGGAGACCAAAGGGGTGCCCCCGTCGACCGAGACCACGAGGCCGAGGCCGACTATGCGCAAGTCAGAGCGCTTCTGCTTGGAATGGCCCCGTTGCGCTATCGGCGCCTTGTCGTTGGAGGAGGCGGTCCAGGTGGCGAAGTTGGTCATGTCGAGCGCGAGGCCGGTGAGCTCCACGCCGAAAGCCTCGACCATGTGGGCGACTATCCGGCGCTCTACCTCTTTCAGCTGCGACTCGCTGACCGCCCCCATGGCGTCCCAGAAGCGCCGGTGGTCCAGGGCAGCGGCGGGCAGGCGCAGCCAGCGGTCGGCGGCGGTCTTGGCCCACCAGGCCGAGAAGCCGAGCTTGGGATGGGGGTCGCAAGCCCGGTTGAGCGCCGCCAGGGCGATGTAGGTCCCCACCGAAGCCCCGGCATCGCCACGGCGGGGCCCGACGACCGCGTCGGTTATTTCCGCGACCCGGAGCCGTCCGAGCATCGCCCACACCGCGGCCACGTCGCCGAAGTGCA
>DAHWQF010000610.1 GCA_027334785.1 Acidimicrobiaceae bacterium | reverse complement strand
GGCTGCGCCGCCACCAGGTGGGAGGCCATCGAGGTGGCCCGCCGACGCGAGCCTTACGTCCTCACCACGGGCACTGGGTCGGGGAAGAGCCTTGCCTACATCATCCCGATAGTCGACGCGGTCCTCCGAGCCGGGCCGAAGCCGGGCATCAAGGCCATATGCGTGTACCCGATGAACGCCCTCGCCAACAGCCAGTACGGCGAGCTCGAGAAGTTCCTGTGCGCCGGGTTCCCAGACGGCAAGGGCCCGGTCAGCTTCCGGCGTTACACCGGCCAAGAGGACGACGAGGCACGCCAGGCGATCATCGCGGACCCGCCTGACATCCTGCTCACCAACTACGTGATGCTGGAGCTCGTCCTCACTCGCGTGGAGGAGCGCCAGCTGGTGGCGGCTGCCGGGGGCCTCCAGTTCTTGGTCCTCGACGAGCTCCACACCTACCGGGGCCGCCAGGGAGCCGACGTGGCGCTCCTGGTCCGCCGGGTGAGGGAGGCTTGCAAGGCGCCCGCGCTCCAGTGCATCGGCACCTCGGCCACCATGACGACCGACGGGAGCTGGGCGGCCCAGCGAAGGGCCGTGGCGAGCGTGGCCTCGACCCTTTTCGGGACGAACGTGCCCGAGGACAATGTAGTTGGCGAAACCCTCCAGGCGGCCACCGTCGACGAGGTCGACATGGCGGCGCTGGCCGAGCGGGTGCGAGCGGGCGGGCCTCCTCCCGAGGACCTGGACGCCTTCCGCACCGACCCCCTGTCGGTCTGGGTCGAGTACACCTTCGGGGTCACCCGGGCAGAAGAGGACCAGGCCCGGCTCATCCGCCAGCGGCCGATGACGATCGGTGGCGAGCACGGGGCGGCCGCGTCACTCGCCAAGCAGACGGGTGTGCCAGCCGACCAATGCGGTCTTCGCAAATAGACCTGATATTTTTGGCCGCGCTTGCGCCCAAGGGACCAGCGCGGGCTAGCCGCGACTATTCACTCCCAAGGGCAGTGAGCAGCCACCATCCACCAAAGTGCCCGCCTGGTAAGAGAAAATTGACTTAGCACAAGCAACACCCCTACCAGGAGGGTCACCTTGAAAGTGAAGCGTAGCCGCTGCGAGCCGCCTAGTCGTCGTTTGCCGAAGCTGAAGGTGACCACCGACGGCCAGGGGCTGGTGAGCCACACCGGGGCCCGCTTGCTGGCCGAGCTCGCCGAGCGCCTGGGCATCGCCGACGACCTGACGGCGGCGCTGGCACCGATCGTGAAGGGCCGGCGCCGTCACGCTCCTGGGCAGGTGCTGGTGGACCTGGCTGTCATGCTGGCCGACGGCAACGAGTACGTCCGAAGCCGCCCGGGCGGCCTGCAGGCGGCCCAGCAGGCCCTCGTCGATGGCGTTGAGCAGGCGCCACGCCGTCGGCTGGGAAGCGACCTCGCCGAACAGGCCGGGCTGGTCACGCAGCGCTCTTCGACGCCGCCCTGGTCGACGTGCACACCGACGACAAGGGACGCCGCCCTGGTCGACGTGCACACCGACGACAAGGAAGGTGCGGAGCCGACCTACAAGAAGGGCTACGGCTTCCACCCCCTTCTGTCCTACTGCGACCAGACCCATGAAGCCTTCGCCGGCAAGCTGCGGCCGGGCTCGGCCGGGGCCAACACCGCCGCCGACCACATCGAGCTGTTGGAGCAAGCAGTCGCCAAGCTGCCTGTGCCGACCAAGCAAGAGGACCCCGACAACGGCGTGGACGTGCTGGTACGCGCCGACTCGGCGGGCGCGACCCACGGCTTTGTGAACGCCATCGTGGCCAAGGGCTTCGAGCTCTCGATCGGCTTCGACATAACCGAGGCCGTGCGCCTGGCCATCTTGGACGTCCCTGCGGGCGCCTGGGCGGTCCCGATGACCCTGGACATGGAGGACCGGGAGGGGCGCCGGGGTGGCCGAGATCACCGCTTACCTGGACCTTTCTGCCTGGCCGGAAGGCACCAGGGCGATCTCCAGGCGGGAGGAGCCCCACGTCGGCGCCCAGTTCAACCTCTTCGACCCCGAGGGCTGGCGCCACCAGGTCTTCATAACCAACTCGGCCGACGAGGACATCGTCTACCTGGAAGCCCGCCACCGCGGCCACGCCCACGTGGAGGACCGCATCAAAGATGCCAAGGCCACCGGGCTGGCGCACATGCCGGGCCACAGGTTCGCCTCAACGCGGCCTGGGCCCTTGTCGTGCTGCTGGCCCAGGACCTCATGACCTGGGCACAATCCCTGTGCCTGGACGGCGACCTCGCCAAAGCCGGTCCCAAGCGCCTCCGCTATTGCGTTCTGCACGCCGCCGGGCGCCTGGCACGTACCGGGCGGTGCAGTTCCCTCCGCCTCGACGCCACCTGGCCCTGGGCGAAGTCCCTCGCCAGGGTTAGGCATGAGGAATGATTTGCGCTCAGCG
>DAHWQF010000060.1 GCA_027334785.1 Acidimicrobiaceae bacterium | reverse complement strand
AGCCGGGGTGGGGCACCTCTACCTGCTCGACCTTGGCCCCCACTTCAACGGGCACGCCCGCCTCCTGGGGCCGATCGCCCCCCTCGGCACCACCAGCAACTACTACGGCCACTACAACTGGGCCGCACAGGTGGCCTGGTACAGCCGATGAGCTGCCCGGGGATGTGAAAACCTGAGGTTGTGAGCCTGCAATTGGACCGAGCGCCGACGCCGAGTCCAGGCGCGGACAGACACATAGCCTTGCCTGCCAAAGAAACCCTGTCTCTCCAGCTTCGGAGGTGCTAACTTCGGCTGCCGCCACATCGGGAAGTGTCCTCTACGTCCGCGTGGAAGTGCTCGGGCACGGTAGGGCCAACAGTCATTATGGGACGCGGATCAGCGAAGGTAGGTGTAGACTGCGTGGCCGGTTCAGCGTGCCCTTGCAATATCGCTGACAAGAAGGGGAGTGACCGAAATGCAAGCTCAATCTAAAAAACAGCCGACACCAAGCTTTCGTGCATTAGCCGGCCTAATCGCGACACTATCGTCGCTCGCGATGTTATCCGTCCCAGCTACGGGGGCATCGGCTTCCTCAGTCATCAACCTAACCGTTGAGGCCAACGCCACGCTTTCAGCTAAAAACAACACCGAAGCGGTCTGGTTAACCAAGGATATCATCCCCGGTTTCGAAAAAGCAATGAAGGCCAAAGGGGTCAATGTAAATGTCAGCTTCGTCGGCAGCGGCGTCAGCGGCGAGGATTATGCCAGCAAGCTGGCACTCGAGATACGTTCTGGGTCAGGTCCTGACGTGTTCGACCTAGACGGGCCCTATGTCGGCGAGTTCGTCGAGGCTGGCTACCTCAAGCCGCTTGCAACCCTCGCCGGCCCGCAGGTGGCCAGTTGGCCCGGGTGGGCACAAATACCCAAGTCGATCCAAGCCACGGCTTCTTTCCACAACGTCCGCTATGGGATCCCAGGAGGGACCGACGGGCGCGTTCTCTTCTACAACAAGCAACTGTTCCAAAAGGCTGGCCTCCCGACCAACTGGCAACCCACTAGTTGGGCACAGCTCGTGTCCGCTGCTCAGACCCTGAAGGCCAAGGTCCCTGGCATCGAGCCCCTCCAAATAGACGGAGGAGCGGCCATGGGAGAGGCGACCACGCTTCAGGGCTTCCTGCCCATCCTCGCCGGAGCCGGCGCCCGGATATGGAACAAGGCAACTGGCAAGTGGCAGGGCAACACAACTGCTATGCAGACAGCTGCTGGCCTGTACCACTACATCTACACGCACGGCCTTGCCAACTCGGCCCTGCAACTCGGCCCCAACGGCCGCAACAACACCTTCCAGGCCTTCGCCGAAGGCAAGGTCGGGATCTACCTGGAGAGCGAGTACCTCTACATTTCGGTGCTCGCCCCTGGGACCCTCTACCCCATGCCCAACGAGGCCAAGGTTGTGGGCTGGGCGCTCATACCGGCTGAAGCTCCCGGCAAGGGGATCCGCCACCAGAACTTCGTCAGCTACTCGGGTGGCGGCGGGACGTTCCTCAACCCCCACTCCAAAAACCCCAAGTTAGCCTGGGACCTGCTCTCCTACATGTACTCCGAGCAGTCGCAGATAGCACTAGAGCGAGCAGGCAAACCCGAGCTCAACTCCCGCGAAGACGTCAACAAGACCTATCTTTCCCACTACTGCACCGGGGTGTCCGAGCAGGCCTGCGCGCTGCTTCGCTTCATATCCAACAAGGTGCTGCCGATCACGGCCATCCGCCCAGCGCTGCCGACCTACCCGGCTGTGTCCGCTCAAATACAGCAGCTCGCACAAAACCTCGCTACTGGCCAGAGCATCGCGCGCGCCCTCGGTACCTATGTGAGGGCGGTGGAAAAGATCGTCGGTGCACCCCACGTCCAAAACAGCTGAGCAGGCAGTAGAGCCCTCGCTCGGGCCGGTGACTTCCCTGGAGGTTACCGGCCCGAGCGGCCTCGGCCGTAAGTGGGCCGGCGTCTTCCTTACCCCGTCCGCCCTCTTGATCGGCGTCTTCTTGGTGTTCCCCGCGGTCTGGACCCTGTACCTCGGGCTCACTAACTTCAGCCTCGTCGGCTTCGCCGCCGCGCACCCGACCTTTGAAGGCCTCACCAACTACAAGAACGCGCTTACCGACCCCGAGTTCGGCAACTCGCTCCTAATCACGCTCATCTATGTCTTCGGCTCGGCAGTTGTGGGTCAAGTGGTCCTTGGCTTCGCTATGGCTTGGAGGTTCAAGGACTGGCGGAGCCCCCTCCGCAGGGTAGTCGAAGCCCTCGCGATCATTGCCTGGATCGTGCCCGGCTCCGTGGTGGCGTTCCTGTGGATCAGCTACCTGCAGGGCAACATCGGCCCGCTAATCGAGCACGGCACCCTCGACGTCATCCTGCACATCTCTACCAACTGGTTCTTGCAGTTCCCGCTGCTATCGCTCATCATCTTCAACATCTGGCGAGGCAGCGCCTTTTCCATGATGCTATTCAACGGGGCGCTCCAGAGCGTGCCGCCCTCCTACCTCGAGACAGCGAAGATAAGCGGGGCGTCGGAGCTGCAGCAACTGCGCGACGTGGTTCTCCCTCGCATAAAAGGTCACGTTCTCACAGACGTCCTGCTGATCAGCCTGTGGACCTTCAACGACTTTACCCCCTACCTGATCACTGCTGGTGGGCCCAACGGCCAGACTGAGACGCTCCCCGTGTTCGTCTATAAGGTCGCTTTTCAGCAGGGTGACCTTGGTTATGCATCGGCGATATCGCTCATCATGCTGGTCATAAACTCCGTCATCGCTGTGGTCTACCTGCGCATGTTGAGGGCCAGGAGCCAATGAGTACGCCGGCGGTGCCCGTTCACGAGCTGCGTTTTCGTGGTGTCCTGGCGACTTTCGCCGGCAGGGCCGGCTTCTACGCGTTCGCGGCTCTGGTGGCGGCGTTCTTCGCCCTGCCCATGGCCTGGCTGGTGCTGGCGCCCTTCGAGGCGCACCCGACCTTCGTCGCCAACCTTGTCCAGCCCACTTTGCACAACTTCCCGGTGGTCTTCAAGAACCCCGACGCCCTGGCGTCGTTGCGCAACTCACTCGTACTGTCCCTCGGCACCATGGCCCTCGTCGTGTTGTGTGCCTCGCTCGCCGCTTACGCGCTGTCACGGGTGAAGCTCCCCGGAAGGGACGCAGTACTGTACATACTGCTGCTATTCTCCTCGGTCGTAACCGGCTCGGCCGCGATGGTCCCGATTTTCGTGCTCGTGTACGACCTTCACCTCATCAATTCCTTGGAAGGCGTGATCTTGGTGCTGGCGGGCGGCACCCTACCGGCATCGATCTTCATACTGAAGGATTTCATGGACTCCGTGCCTACCAGCTACGAGGAGTCCGCGAGGGTCTTTGGGGCCGGCCCGTTCCGCATCCTGAAAGACGTCGTGGCCCCGATCGTGAGGCCCGGCCTGGTCGTGATCGCTGTGTGGACGATCGTTACCGTCTGGGGGAGCTTCCTTACCCCGTTCATCCTGCTCGACAAGCCGAGCCTCTTGCCGGCGTCGGTCGAAATCTACAGCTACTACGACGTGGGCGGCTCCGCCAAGCTTCCGCTCATCGCTGCCTTTGCCCTCGTGTACACCTTGCCAGTCGTAGTCATCTACCTGGTCGTCCAGCATCGTTACGGCTTCAGGTTCTTCGGAGGTATAAAGGGCTAATGGCGAGCGTCTCGGTAGAGTCGCTGACCAAGGTTTTCCCAAACGGGGTCAAAGCGCTCGATGACGTGAGCCTCTCAGTGGATGACGGCGAGTTCTTCGCGCTCCTTGGCCCTTCCGGCTGCGGCAAGACCACGCTTCTCCGCATCTTGGCGGGCCTCGAGCCCCCGAGCAGCGGCACCATAACGATCGGGGGGCGCAACGTCACCCGCTTGCCCCCGCGTGGCCGCAACGTCGCTATGGTTTTCCAGGACTACGCCTTGTTCCCCCACATGACGGTCGCAGAAAACGTTGCCTACCCGCTGAAAGTGCACCGCATCGACAAGGCAACCAGGCGGCGGCGTGCAGAGGAGGTCGGAGGCGGACTCGGCCTCACGCCGCTCATGGACCGGCGGCCAGGTCAGCTCTCGGGCGGGCAACAGCAAAGGGCGGCTCTCGCCCGGGCTATGGCCGCCGACGCGGTGTTGTTCCTCTTCGACGAGCCGCTTTCCAACCTCGACGCACGTCTGAGGATGGAGGCGCGTACCCTCCTCAAGCGCCTCCACCGCGAGGTCCGCAAGACGACGGTCTACGTCACCCACGACCAATCCGAAGCCCTGGCGCTCGCCGACCGCGTCGCCGTGATGGATCACGGTGCGCTTCGTCAGGTGGGCCCGCCGGCCGAGATCTTCCACCACCCGGGCAACCTCTTCGTGGCTGGATTCATCGGCTCTACCCCAATGAATCTCCTGCCCGCCCGAATGCTCGACTCCCACGTCCTAGTCGCTGGCGAGGCCATCCCCCTCGGCACACCTGGCGGCGAAAGCTTAGGCGGTGCGGCCGGCCGCGACATCGTGCTCGCCGTTCGCCCTGAATATATGACCCTCGCTGCCGAGCGCACCCCCGGGTCAGTACCGGCCGAGGTCGAGGTGGTGGAGGACCTTGGGACGACCTACCTGGTGACGCTGCGCGGTCCGGACAGCACGATACAGGCCGTCGTGCCCGAGACAAGAGTGCCCAAACCGGGTGACCGGCTCTTTGCCGGCGCCGACTGGTCGCGCGCCTCTTTTTACGACCCAGACAGCGGTGAGAGGCTTGAGGTCGCGGTGTCGACAGGACCGACACCACCAACTGCTCTCAGATTGGGCAACAAGCTATCAAATTGAGTGTCGGTCGTTATACAGCGCCAGCACGATCTTGGTGACCCCGGCGCCGGTCTAGCCGCTCACCTCGGTGGCCGAGCCACCGCCGAAGAACGTGCTGGTCACTGCGACCCGAGCGGCTGGCCCGAAAAGGGCCTTCCGGGTTTTGCGTGGGCACGCAGGTGGGCCCTCTCTTACATACCGCCAGGCCACTCGTGGCGCGGGTCGAGACTCCTTCGTCGCCCACAAGGCGTTGAAGGGCCCGCCCGAGCACGGTCGGGCCTCTGCCTCACGACGGTAGGGCCAGCCCCGACGACCCATTCCTCTGGAGCACGCTCGGCAGCTGTCGCTGGAGATATTTCTCGAAAGCCGAGCCGATCCCAGAGGCGTTGTTGATGATGGTTTGGATATCGCCCGGTTGCAGTTCCGACAAGAAGGCTGAGCCGCCTCCAAATAGGTGGCGTGGGGCTCACGTACCATTTGCCGCCCTGGTCGAGGGTGACAAGACCAACGTCGGGCTTCATGGTCGTGAGCCGGGTGAAGATCGGCCGGACCGGTGGGTGACGGGGCAGCCTGCTCGCTCGGCTGCGAGTCCCTCGGTGGCTCTGGTTGTGGGGTAGTGCCCCAAGTCGGCCTATTGGAAAATGGCGCTGATGGCGGCCGCGCCCGCAGAGAGGCCGGCGAGAAGGGGCAGGGCGAAGACAAGCACTTCGAGCAGCTGGAGCCAAGCCCCATTACCCAGGCCAGCGGCCTGAGCGGCTCGGAGGAAGGCGAAACCGGAGCGCGTCACCTCTCCAGTCCTTGCCCAGGGCGGCGCGAAGACCGCCGCGCAACACGCCACGGCAGTTAATGGAGAAAGCGCGGCACGCCCGGACCCGTTCCTCTTGTCGGCGCCGCTGCCCTCACCTTGAGCGCCAGCTAGCCCCGCATCTCATAGCAGGAGCGGCCGGGGCGCCCACGCATAGGTCGGCTTGCTCGAAAACCGGTCACTAGATGACCAGTTCCACCTCGTACGATCCTCGGAGCTACCACTAGAGAAAGGTGACGATCATGTCAGAGCGAAACGGGTACATCCCCGGCGTGCCCTGCTGGGTTGACACAAGCCAACCCGACCCTGAAGCTGTCCTTCCCTTCTACAGCGGCCTGTTCGGATGGGAGTTCGAGGACATGATGCCCGCAGGGTCGGAGAGCAGGTACTTCGTCGGCCGCATCCGTGGAGGCGATGTAGCTGCCATCGCGTCGGTCCCCGAGGGAGCATCAGGCGTGGCTACGTGGAACACCTACGTTTGGGTCGACAGCGCCGACGAGGCGGTGAAAAGAGCCAGTGAGGCCGGAGGCACCATCCTGAGGGGACCCTTCGACGTGATGAGCGCTGGGCGGATGGCTGCCTTGGCCGACCCCGAAGGAGCCGCATTTTGCGTGTGGCAAGCCAACCGCCACAAAGGTGCACGGGTTGTCAATGAGCACGGGGCTTTGAACTTCAACAACCTGGCCACTCGCGACACCGAGGGCGCCAAGGCGTTCTATGGTGCCCTCTTCGGTTGGCAGGCCTTGGCATTACCGCATGCCATGATGTGGGCGTTGCCCGGCTACGGGGACCACCTCGAGGAGAGCACTCCTGGCCTGCGCCGGCAGATGGCTGAGATGGGCGCTCCCGAAGGGTTCATCGACGTCGTCGCCGGCGTCAACCCGATCGCCAAGGACGACCGCCAAACACCGGCCCACTGGCGCGTCGTCTTCGCCATCGACGACGTCCACGCGGCAACAGCAAACGTGAGGAAATTGGGTGGCGAGGTGGTGGCGGGCCCGCTGGATGCCCCCTGGACCAGGGTGGCCGTGATCAAGGACCCACAGGGGGCTACTTTCACCATTAGCCAGTTCGTGTTCGAGAACAAGGACCTGACGGGCGAACCGGCCGTTGGTAAGTAGGCCTGAGGGCGGCGTTCAGGGAGCGAGAAGGCTGGGATGGCACGGTCGATGGGCTAGCCGCCGTTACCACGGTACTCTCGGGGCCGGTCCTGCGTCGAGCGACTAGGAAGGAGCGCGGATGACGGCCGAGGCCATGCCGGTCACCGAGGACGACGTACGCAGCGCGGCCGCACGGATCGCCGGCGTGGCCCACCGGACGCCGGTCGTGCGGTCGCGGACGCTGGACAGGCTCGTGGGCACCCAAGCCTTCCTGAAGTGCGAAAACCTGCAGCGCGCGGGGGCCTTCAAGTTCCGGGGGGCCTACAACGCCGCTTCTCGTCTCTCGGCTGAACAACTGGCAAGGGGGTTGGTCACCTACTCCTCCGGGAACCATGCCCAGGCCCTGGCCCTGGTTGCACGCGAACTAGGGACAAGGGCCGTCATCGTCATGCCCGAGGACGCGCCACAATCGAAAGTCGACGCCGTCCGGGGCTACGGCGCAGAGGTCCTAACCTACGACCGCTACACGGGGGACCGGGTCGCGATCGGTGAGCAAATAGCGCGCCAACGCGGCCTTACGCTCATCCCCCCCTACGAGCACCCCCATGTCATAGCCGGACAGGGCACGGCCGCGCTCGAACTGATGGAGGACGTGGCCGACCTGGACACTCTGCTGGTCCCCGTGGGCGGCGGCGGGCTGGTCGCAGGGTGCGCCACGATCGCCACGGCATTACGGCCGGGCATCCGTGTCATCGGCGTCGAGCCCGAAGCCGGGGACGACACCAAACGGTCCCTTTCGGCGGGCCACCGCGTCACCATCTCGGTGCCACGCACGATCGCCGACGGCCAGGCAGCTGAGACACCAGGAGAGCTGACGTTCTCGATCAACCAGCGGCTCCTCGACGGCATCGAGCTCGTCAGCGATACCGAGATCCGTGAGGCAATGCGATTTGCCTTCGACCGGCTGAAATTGGTTGTCGAACCTAGCGGGGCGACAGCCCTGGCCGCCCTGCTCGCCGTCAGGCTCGCCCCCAAGCCGGAAAGGGCCGGCGTCATAATCAGCGGGGGCAACATCGACTCCCGTAGGTTCATCGAGGTGTTGACAACGTCATAGAGGGAGCCTGTGGGAAAAGCCCTTAGCCGGCCCGGCACCCAAGTCTCGTCCCGCCCACCCCAGGACCGGTTGCCTGTGGGCCCGGTCCCTCGGTGCCTTTCTGGCGTGGCGGTGGCTCGTTCCCACCTGCCTCGGCAGCAAGCTCGGCTCGAAAAGCCTCGAAGTAGGCCTCGTAAATGAGGTCCGACTCGCGGGCGCGCTGGTGGCGCAAGCCGGTCAACAACCACCCCAGGCGCTAGAGGACCCCCAGGGCCGACACGACCCCCTCCTGCCACTCGGGCTGGCGACCGGGGGCAGCGGCAGAGAGGGCGGCCTCGAGAGCATGCATGGCTGCGAGCGTGCGGTCCTGGTCGGCCCGACGAACAACTAGCCCGGCCCGCTGTTCGTCGCTAAAGGTGCTGGCCGCGGCCGGGGCCGTCTCGCCCCCTTGGGTCCTCCCGGTACCTCTTCGCGGGCTCATTGCAACGCACGCCTTGCACGGAGGCCTGGCGGGGCCACCAGAAAGGACGACTCGGGCCCCGCCAGGACCGGGCCTGTCAGGAAGCCGCGCTCAGTTGCTTGTCGTCGTGGGTGGTGACGCTGAGCTTGCGCGGTTGGGCCGCTTCACTTACGGGGATGGTGAGGGTGAGGACCCCGTCCTTGTAATCGGCCTGGATGTGCTCGGCGTCGAGCGTCTCACCGAGGAACAACTGCCGCGTAAAGCTGCCCGCCGGCCGTTCGTTGACGATCATCTCGACCCCGCCGCCGTTGACCGGGTGACGCTCGGCCTTGATTGCCAGGACGTTTTGCTCCACGGTGACGTCGATCGAAGCGGGGTCGACGCCGGGGATGTCGAAGTGGACATAGAAGGCGTTGCCCTTCCGGTACGCGTCGAGCGGCATCGCGCTCGGACGGGCCGGCGTACCCAACATTTGCTGCGTGAGACGGTCCAAATCCCGGAACGGGTCGGTCCTCATCAACATGTTGTAGTCCTCCTTCCAATAGTACTTATCGAAGCACTGGGGCTTGCGCCCACACCTTTCCTGCCCATCTCCTTCCAAGTGTGGAAGTGGGTATTATTATAGGCGACGAAGCACAGATCTGCAAGAGGCGACTCAGATCATGGCAGCGGGTACTCCCAACGACGGTGATGACATGTACCTCAGGTTAGAGCTGGTGCCCGAGGCCACCCAGGAGGAGATCGCCCACTCCTACCGGCGCCTCGCCCGCCAGGCCCACCCTGACGCCCAGCCCGGTGACCCAGACGCCGCCCGACGGTTCCGGGAGATCACTGAAGCCTACGACGTCTTGTCCGACCCCGAGCGACGTGCCCAATACGACAGGCAACGCCGGCAACCCCACCCCGGCGGCGGCGCGGCCGCGAGTTCCGGCGGGGCGGGGGGGAGCGGTGGGCCCAACGGGACGGTGGGACGGGCCGAGGGGCCCGGGGCTGCTCCCGCGAGCGCCGCGCGCCCCTGGCACGGCGCCGGCGCTCCCGTACGTCTCGGTGGCCCGGGCCGCCAGGCTGCCCCGCTCTGGGTGGGGCCGGTACAGGTGGACGGGGGCCAGACTGGCTCTTCGGCATCAAATCGCGACCCCGACCGCGACTATTTCCTCCTGGCCGAATTGACGCGTTGGCTCTTCGGCTATCTCGATGAGGAGTGGCCATCCTGATGCAATGGCCCGATCTCGACCGCGGCGTCTTCGCCATCTCCGTCGCCGCGGAGCTGTCAGGACTTCACCCCCAGACGCTTCGGGTCTACGAGCGAGAAGGCCTGGTGGAGCCGGACCGGAGCGCTGGCGGTACCCGGCTGTACAGCGGGAGCGACGTCGAGCGACTGCGTCAGATCGCCAAGCTGACGAGCGGCGGCCTCAACCTGGCCGGCGTCAAGCTCGTGCTCGAGCTCCAAGAGGAGATCCGCCGTCTCCAGGCGGAAGTGGACCGGCTCAACCTGGAGGCGGACCAGCGCCAGTAATAGACGCCGGCACCAGCCGCTCATCGTGCGGAAATAAATAAATGGCCCGATCTTGAAGCGATCGGGCTACCTGGCGCGCCGGGCGGCCTCGTCGGCTAGGTATTTCTGACGCGGAGCATGCTGGCATCGACGTCGACGCTCTCGCGAACGAGCTGGCCGGCGCCGGGGAAGTATTCGAGCGCCTCGTCGGCGACGGCGGGATCACCCGCGAGAAGGTGCTCGAAGTCTGTGTCGACGTCTTGTGCGGGCGCGCCAAGGACCGGCCCGCGCGCGCCGTCAAGGAATGGCGCACTTCGAGGCATGGCCCGCCCCTCGTCCGCAGGTATGACGGTGCGTCCGCCATGCGGGCGAGGCTCCAGAGCTCTTCGCCGGCGGCTCGAAGGCTCAAGTTCTGGTGCCGGGCGGCTCGAGCTGGGCCACGAACTTGTAACGGTCCCCCCTGTAAAACGACGTCACCCACTCGATTGGGCGACCAGAGCGGTCACGGCTGTGGCGCGAAAGCAGCATCAGCGGGTAGCCGACGGTGACTTCGAGCAACCCAGCCTCGAGCGGCGCGGCGGGAACGGTCTCGATGGTCTCCTCGGCCCGGGCGAGATGGACACCGTAGCGCTCGGAGAGGACGGCATAAAGCGATACGGAGTCACCGAGGAGCCTGGCTAGACCGGGGAACCTGGCGGCTTCAAGGTGGGTGGTCTCGATCGCCATCGGCTCTTCGCTCGCCAAGCGGAGGCGAGAGATACGCAGCACCCGAGCGCCCCGGCGCAGTTGAAGACGCTCGGCCAGTCCCTCGTCGGCCCGGACGTAGCTCACTGACAACAGGCGCGACCGGGAGGCCAGGCCCTGGCGGCGCATGTCCTCGGTGTAGCTCGTGAGCTGGAGAGGCTGAGCGACTTTGGGGGGAGCGGCGAAGGTGCCTCGGCCGTGCCGGCGCACGAGCCGGCCCTCTATGGTCAGCTCGTGAAGGGCCTGGCGCACCGTGGTCCGGCTGGTGGAGAATATCTCGGCAAGGGCGCGCTCGGGCGGGAGGGCCTCTCCGGGGGACAACCCTGCCAGCATCTCTGCCAGGCGGCCCTTCACCACGTAGTACTTGGGGTGCGGTTTGTCCGCCCCCTCGCCCGCCGTGGACGCGGCCTGTGCAGTAGTTGCCACCGCAGTCTTAGCCATGGGAATCTTCGTAACCAACTGGCACCTCCTTTCCTCTATTGCGCTTTCCTCAAGTACCGGCGCCTCGCGGGCCGAGAAGAGTAGAGGGAACGGCGTGCAGGAGGATGTAGTTGGCGACGACGGATCTGCGGGTGGCCGAATACGGGGTCGCCGGCGAAACGCTCGACGAGGGCGAGCGACAAGGCGCGGTACGCCGGCCGTTCGAGTGCGACCTCCCCGGCACCCCCGAAGAGTTCGCCGCCATGGTCGCCCTCGGCGAACGGCACCAATGGCCAGAAGTTGTGCGCGCTGGCCTGTACGGGCTGCTTAGGCATGCGGCAGAACCGGGTGGGGAGGCAAAGGAGGAAATAGCCCGCCTGCTCGAACGCGCCACCGCGGACGGGGACAGGGACATGGTGGCGCTTGCCCTCGCATGGAGGGCCTGGGTGGCCATAGTCCGTAATAACGAGATGGGGGGCCAGGCGGACGACGACCTGGCCAAGGCGGCTGTAATGCTCGAATCCTCCGCAGG
>DAHWQF010000609.1 GCA_027334785.1 Acidimicrobiaceae bacterium | reverse complement strand
CCTGAATGGCCTTCGTGCTGGATGCCTCCGTCGCGATGGCCTGGTGCTTCGAAGACGAGGCCACGCCGGCTTCGGACGCTGTGCTCGACCGGCTCAGGGATGACCAGGCGCTCGTGCCGCCCCTTTGGTCCTACGAAGTGGCCAACGTGATGGCCGCAGCCGAGCGGCGAGGTCGACTCACGGAGTCCCAGATAGCCCATTTGATGGCCCTGCTCCACCGGCTCCCCATCAACGTGGACACCGCGCCCGTCGACATCGACGCGACGATCGCCACCGCTCGCATCCACCGGTTGATTCCCTATGGAAGATCCGGTTGTCAAGTGCTTTCTTGGGCGAACGGGTGTTCGATTCGCGGTCCACGTCGAGGTCGTGTTCCTCGCAGACGTGCCTGCGCTCAGATAGTGGCTTCTTCACCCGCTCCCCGCCGATGCAGGTCTGAGAGAGTGCGAGGTGAGGGTCGTACTCGTAGAGGGGCTTGCTCGCCGCCGCCCCACGCCGGCGCACCCGCTCGACGAACGCGCCAGGGGCGCGGTTTCGTATCGAGTGCGGCCAGTTCTTCTGCCACGAGCGATAGTCGAGGCCCTCGCAACGGAGATCGTCGCCTAGCGCGTAGAGCCTGTTCACGAGGTTGCCGTGGTCGCGGTCCCGGCCTTCAGCCATCGTCCGGTAGGTCTCTCTGACCTTCTTCTTCGTCGCCTCGGCAGCCTTGGAGCGCTGCCTCCAGTAGCAGCGGCCCTTTACGTGGCGACCTGCCTCGTCGAAGCACTCAGGACTTCCCGACCTGTGCTGGCGATCCAGGTGGCGAAGCTCACGCCGGAGCTCCTTTGCCTTGTCCTCCACACTCGGGGCAAGGACTTCGTGGAAGGCCGGCGCGTGCTCGGGTACAACGTGTACCCAGCTAGGCCCGAGGTCGAAGGAGACCTTGCCCTTGCCGATCTCGTGGCGAAGGGGAGCCGGGCCGTCCACGACGAGCTGGAGATAGAGGAGCACCCGGCCACGGACCTGCTCGAAGACCACCCGGCAGTAGAGGAGCTTGCCCCGGGACATGAGTGCCTCGATGCGCTTGCGCTCTACCTCCTCGGCTCGCGTCTTAGGCGCGGACACCGATATGTGCGTGTCCCGGCCCCATTGGAGGGCAGTGATCTTCCCGCCCTCCACGACGGGCCTCATCGAGCCGTGCAGGTCCTTGGCAGAAAGGGAGTGGAGCCCGTCTCTGGCGCGCTTGGGCTGCGGTTTACCACGCTTTCCCAGGTGCCACATCCAGGTGGCGTCGAATGCCCGGGCCGATAGCTCCTGGGCCTCTTGGGCGAATACCTGCTCGCGGATGTAGGACTTGCGAAGCGAGGAGCCATAAGACAAGACGGCTGCCCTCGTGAAGCCGTGGGCCTCCCGAATCACCTGGAACGCCTGGGACTGCCTTATCCGCTCGGGCGAGCGGGGCTTGCCCTTCCGCATCTTGCGAGCCTTCTCCCACGCTGGGTCCGCCTTCACCGCCCGAGCGCGCCTCTTCGCCTCCGCGAGCACGGCGTTGTAGAACCTAAGCCCGGCATGGTTCCTGGTGAGCGATAGGGCTAGCTCCGCGGGCGTCGGGTCGAGGGGGATGTTCTCGACGTGCGTGGGCGCACCCCTCTCGCGCTTGCGCTTGCGGGTGCCTGCCGTCTTGTAACGGCCCATCAGGCGACCTTCTGGTTCTCGACGTAAGCCTTTATGACCGAGAGCGGGGCACCGCCGACAGTGGAGACGAACCACGAGTTCGTCCAAAGCGAAGGGAACCGGCGGAGGTGGGCGAACTCCCGGCGCAGCATGCGCGAGCTACGGCCCTTCAGGAGACGGACAAGGCGCGACACCCCGAAGCTCGGGTCCACCTCCACAAGCAGGTGAACGTGGTCCGGCATGATCTCGAGCCCGAGCACCTCGACCTGGTGCTCAGCGCAGACCTCCCGGATGATCCCGGCAAGCCGGGCCTCCACCTTGCCGACGAGTACCCGGCGTCGGTACTTCGGGCACCAGACGAGGTGGTACTTGGCCGAGTAGACCACGTTCCTGCTCGATCTGTAGGCCACCTTCGGCATGAGTCCCAGCATACGGAGAGGGTGTATCACTCCGTGGATCTGTCCCGGCTGGGCTCGCTCGGCCCCATGGCTAGAGCCAGGGGCTTGCGCTCGCCGTTTCGGTCAACGGCGGTCAATGCCGGTAGACGCTGGTCAAGGTTGCCCAGGCGCACCGAGGTGCTCGAGCAGATCGGTGTAGAGGACCCGGTGTGCCTCGACAAAGCTCCCCTCCCCGAAGCGACCGAGGGCTCGCTCCCTCGCGGCCTCACCCATCTGCCGGCAACGTGCAGGGTCGCCGAGGAGCAAGGCCATGGCCCTGGCCATTCGCGCGGCATCCCCTGGCGGAACCAGCAGGCCGGTCACCTGGTCCTCTAC
>DAHWQF010000608.1 GCA_027334785.1 Acidimicrobiaceae bacterium | reverse complement strand
CGCCGGCCAGAAGTTGAGCGGGTAAGTGTCCTGGTACTTCTTCGGCGGGTTTTCGGCGTAGGCGATCGAACCGTCGGGCCGGTGGAAAAACCACTCTGGGTGCTCCTTCACCCAGGGATGGTCCGGGGAGCACTGGAGCGCGTAGTCGAGGGCCACCTCCATGCCGTGTTCTCTCGCCGTGCGGACCAGGAAGTCAAAGTCATCGAAATCCCCGAGCGCGGGGTGGATGGCCATGTGCCCACCCTCCTCGGAGCCGATCGCCCACGGGCTGCCCGGGTCACCCGGGACCGCCTCCAAGGCGTTGTCCCGGCCCTTGCGGAAGGTATGGCCGATCGGGTGCACGGGCGGCAGGTACAAAACGTCGAAGCCAAGGCCGGCGAGGCGCGGGATCTCTGCCGCCGTACCCCGCAACCCCCCGAAGCTGCGGGGGAACAGCTCGTACCAGGCCCCCACGCCGGCCCGCTCCCGCTCGACCCAGACCAGTACCGGCGCCGAGGGGGTCAGGTCCCTGGCGAGCGCTGGGCCTCCGAGCGCGTGGGCGACCGGGGCCGAGAGGGCCGGGTTGAGGCGTCTCGCGTCGTCCAGGGTCTCGTCTACGAGGGAGCGCAGGGCCTGACCCACCGGCGCCTCGAGCGCCCCGTCGCCCGCCGGCATTTGGCGGGACCACTCTTCTATGAGGTCCCTCGCTTCGGCGATCTCGACCCCCACGTCTTGGCGGGCGGCCAGCTTGACGGCTGCTTTCTTGGCCCAGGTTGCGTAGCGGTCCGTCCAGGCCTCGATCACTAGCTCGTAGAGCCCGGGCTCAGGTGCGCTGACGGCTCCGGACCAGGTGTCGTCGGGCCCGGGGGCGAGGTCGCAGGTGCAGACTTCCTCTCCGGCCTTGGAGAGGACGGCACGGGCACCGAGCACGTCGTGGCCATCACGGAACACGGTGGCCACCACGGGGACCTTCTCGCCGGCAACCGCCTTGGCCGGGTACCCGTGGGGCGTCGATGGCCGTACGTCTTGGACCACGATGTGAGGCAGCCGGGAGAGGTCCCCAGCTGCCCGGACGGCCCGCTGAGAACGCTGACGCGCTCGTTGCCCCGCCCGGGCCGCCGCCGTGTCGGTCGTCGTCATGGCAACAAACTACCCAGCCTGTGGGACGCCAGCAGCACCGGCCGGCCGGGCCGTGCGCCAAGGGCTAGCTTGTCCCGAGATGAGAGCCTTCAGGAGCTTCACGGTGCGGGCGCGACTGCCCGAAGCGCTGGCACCCCTCCAGGAACTCGCGTTCAACCTCCGTTGGTCCTGGGACGAGCGCACCCGTGACCTCTTCCGCTGGGTCGACCCCGACATCTGGGAACACACCCAGCACGACCCGGTCCAGGTCCTGTCCCTCGTGGCGAAAGACCGCCTGGTCGCCCTATCCACCGACAGCGCGTTCATGTCGTTCCTGGACGAGATCCACTCAGAGTTCCGCCGCTACATGAGTTCTGACCGTTGGTTCCAAAACCGCGAAACCTCCCCGCTGAAAAAGGTGGCTTACTTCTCGCCCGAGTTCGGCATAGCAGAGGCGTTGCCCCAGTACTCGGGGGGTCTCGGGGTGCTGGCCGGCGACCACCTGAAGGCGGCGAGCAGCCTGGGCGTCCCGATTGTGGGCGTGGGCCTGCTCTACGCCGAGGGGTATTTCCGCCAGCACCTCAATGCCGACGGTTGGCAAGAGGAGCGCTACCCGCTCATGGGCCCCCACACCATGGCGCTCTCCCTGGCCGAGGGCGCCAGGGTTACGGTCGACCTAGCCGGCCAGCCTCTTTCTGCTCAGATTTGGGTGGCGGCGGTAGGGAGGGTCAAGCTCTACCTGCTCGATTCCAACATGGACGACAACGCCGAGGAAGTGCGCAATACGACCGACCGGCTGTACGGCGGCGGCACTGAGCACCGGTTACGCCAGGAGATCCTGCTCGGAATAGGCGGAGTGCGCGCCCTCGACGCGCTCGGCGAAGAGGTCCAGGTATTCCACTCCAACGAGGGCCACGCCGGCTTCCTCGGCCTCGAGCGGATCCGCCAGCTCGTGACCGAGGAGGGCCTCGCGTTCCACGAAGCGGTGGAAGCCGTCCGCGCCGGGACGATCTTCACCACCCACACGCCCGTGCCGGCCGGTATCGACCGTTTCCCCGCCGAGCTCATCGAGAAGTACTTTTCGGTCTGGGCGAGCGAGTGCGGGATCGACATCGGGGAGCTCATGGCCCTCGGCCACGCTCAGGATGACCCCCCGGGTGCCCCGTTCAACATGGCCATCATGGGCCTACGGCTCGCCGGGATGTCCAACGGCGTGTCCAAGCTGCATGGCAAGACCAGCAGGGCCATGTTCCAGCCCGTTTTCCCCTCGGTACCAGACGAGGAGGTACCCATCTCTTCGGTGACCAACGGCGTGCACGGCCACACTTGGG
>DAHWQF010000607.1 GCA_027334785.1 Acidimicrobiaceae bacterium | reverse complement strand
GACTGCGTGGCCGGGTACCTCACGGGCCTCGTTGGGTCGAGCAGCGTCCACGCCCACAGCATCGCAGGTGAGTGTGACCGCTGGCCAGGACTGCCAGCCCGGGTTCAACTGTCGCCGCGCTCTTTACTCCCGCTCCGGCCTTTCAAGACCCTCCCGCCCTTAGGCCCGTTCCATCATGCTGTGGCGGTCGGCGAAGGCGCGCTCGCGCACCTCTTCGGCAACGCCGGCAGCTGCGAGAGCACCGTCCAGCTCGGCCCAGGCTTCTTCGCGGAGCCAGCCGGGACACGACGCGAGGCGGTCGGCTACCGAGAGCGGGTAGGGGTAACCCGGGAAGCCGGCGTCGTCGGCTAAGGCGGACAGCTGGCCGAGCAGGGTTGCCGGGTCCCGGTCGCCGGGCAGGTCGACCCGGAAGGCGAAGCGTGCGTCGGGGTCCAAGCGGGCCACCACGACGGAGAGGCCCGGCCCCAGCTCGGCTCGCCGGACGCCGACCGGGGCCCACCAGCACGAACGCGGCCCAAGGGCTTCTTCTGCCTCGAGCTCGAGCTGGCCGACCAGAGGGCCGCCGCCACGGGCCAGCGAGGAGTGCTTGGTCACGCCAATGAGCGTGATGTCGCGCTCGGCCGCCCGAAGGAGCAGTTCTCCGAGCCATCGGGCTGGGATGCGCCAGTCTGGCTGCAAGTCGCCGTCTACCAGCATTAGCGCGCCAGGCTCGGCTTCTTCGACACAGCGGGCCACCAGGCTCCACTCTGACCAGTCCCTCAGCAGATTGAGGTCGACCGGCGCTTCAGGTGCAACAGGTGCGCCCAGTATCGCCAAGGAACGCTTCGCCTCAGTGCCTCCGCCCGGTCCCGCCAGCACATGGGCGGACAACTCACCCTGTTCCTCCAGCGTGCAGCGCTGTTGCTGCCAGCGCACCCGCGCAGCCCGGGTGATGGAGACCTGAACGGAACGGGCGTCCGCCACGAGCGCCTGGCCCCCGTCCACCGCCCAGCAGTCGGCCGGCGGCGCGCTGCGGTCGAGCGGGCGCGCTTCTACGAACGCCGCAAACTCGATATCGCTGCCAGTCGGGTCCGAGAGCTGCTGGGAACGGCCAGCGAGGAGATCTGCCAGCGCCTCGGCAGCTTCGCTGATCGTGGGCACGCCGGCATGGTAGACGCTAGGTGCGACGCCGGCGCCCCTTGCCAGCCCACGGCGGCTTCGCTCGCTCTGGGGGCTGTCACCGGCCGGCGCTCGCTACTCATATCGCCTACGCTCAGCACCCCTCGCCGGCGTCCCCTTCGCCGTCCCTCGCCCGAGCGGCACAATGGGATGATGCCGAGGCCCATATGGAGCGGTTCGATCAGTTTCGGTCTGGTCAATGTGCCGGTCAAGCTGGTGACCGCGACCGCGCCGAAGGACGTCAGGTTCCACCAGTTGCACAGGGAGGACGGGGGGAGGATAAACCAGAAGCGGGTTTGTTCGCTCTGTGGCCAAGAAGTGGACTACTCCGAGATCGTGAAGGGTTACGAGGTGCGCAAAGGCGAGTACGTGGTCGTCGAGCCTGAAGAACTCGAAGCGCTGGCGCCGGAGGCGAGCCGGGTGATCGATATCGAAGAGTTCGTCGAGCTGTCGGCCATCGACCCGCTGTTTTTCGAGCACAGCTATTACCTGGTGCCAGACGGGCCGGCGGCAAAGCCCTACGCCCTGCTGGTGGAGGCCATGGAGGGCACAGGCAAAGCGGGGATCGGCCGTTTCGTGCTACGCACCAAGGAGTACCTGGCCGCCCTGCGGCCGCGCGACGGCGTGCTAGTGCTCTCGACGCTGTTTTTTGCCGACGAAGTGGTGGAGGCAACTGAGTTCGAGGTGCGCACGACCAAGGACACCAAGCCAACCGAGCGCGAGCTGGACATGGCGCGCCAACTCGTAAGTACTTTCTCTGCCGACTGGGACCCCGCCAAGTACAAGGACGACTACCGAGAAAAGGTCCTTGCCATGATCGAGGCCAAGGCGGCGGGCAACGAAATTGCCGTGCCGGAAGGGCCCGAACGGCCCGCTCCCGTGGTCGATCTCATGGCCGCCCTGGAGGCGAGCCTGGCTCGGGCTGGAAGGCGCCCTCGAAGTGACGGAGGTGCCGGCGAGACCCGAGAGCGACGAGGCCAAAGAGCGCGCGAGCGCTTGATCCGGCCGAAGGCGCGACAGATAGGACAACGGAGGGTCTTGGCGTACAAAAACCAGGCCGATCTGAAGTCGTTAGCCGCACATTTGTCGGTTTTCTGGGCGAAAACGCGCAAGTTACTGATGGATGTGCCTTGTCCGGGTGGACATCGGTCAGTTTTTAGCCCGAAGTTACGGCCGTTTTGAGGGCGGATTTGGCACTTGACCAGCGCGGAGAGGCGCGAAGGGCCCACCCAGTGTAGTCACTAAAAGGCTTGCAGAGCGAACTTCAGTGGTGTAAGGTGATC
>DAHWQF010000606.1 GCA_027334785.1 Acidimicrobiaceae bacterium | reverse complement strand
TGATGGAACGCCCCGGCCACCTTGGCCTGCGGCACCGCCCCCGCCACCGCTACAGCCACCGAGCCGGTAGGGGGCAAGAGGGGCACAAACCGCTCCCCCCAGCGCACCATGGCGTTCACCATGCTCACCAAGATCTTCCCCGAAAGCTCCTCCCCCAGCGCCGACACAGTGCTGAGCGCCCCCTCCCAGGGGGTGGCGAGCACCACGATGTCGGCCTCGGCCGCGGCCCTGTTGTCCCCCGGCAGGAGCGGGAGGCCCCGTCCCGCCCAGCGCTGCGCCAGTTCGGCCACGACGCCGGCCGCCCTCTCCTCGCTCCGCGAGCCGATCACCACCTCTAGCCCCGAGGCAGCGAGGCGGGCGGCCACGGCAGAACCTGCGGGCCCGGTACCCCCGAGCACACCAACACGCACCGCGCGAGCCTTGCACGCCGGCCACGTTGCCGGCAAAAGTTGGGGCGCTTGATACTGCTCGCGTTCCTGACGACGACCTGTGAGCCGTGCCGGCAGTTTTGGGAAATGCTGGCCGACCCCGGTGCCCGGGCCGCCCTCGACGTAGGGGTAGCCGTCGTTACGCCCAGCCCGGCCATGGAGGACGAACGTCTCGCCGGGCAGCTGACGCCACCGGGGGTGCATCTGCACATGGGCTCGGAGACCTGGTTCGCGTACGGGGTCCTCCAAGCGGGCACTTTTGTTTTGGTGCGCGACGCACCCGGCGGGGAACCGCCCTTCGGACACCAGGGGGAAGTCATCGGCCGAGCCACGCCAGCTGGCCCTACCGAGCTCTTGGACCTGCTCAACCGGTGGCTGGGGAGGTCTTCCTAGGAGGGGTTCAGCGCCCCGGTAGCCGCGTCTGCGAAGATCGAGCCGTGTCCGACGAGTGGTTCATCCAGCCAAATGGCCCCCTGGTGGGCGATGTACGGGTCCACGGGTCGAAGAACGCCGTCACCAAGCACATGGTCGCTGCCATCCTCGGGGACGGCCCGAGCACGATCTCCAACGTCCCTGAGATCGGCGACGTCGAGATCACCGCCGGGATGCTCGCGGCCATCGGGGCCGGCGTCTCCAGGGAGCCCGGAAAGATCGAGATAACGCCGCCCGAGCAGGCTGCCGCGGAAGTCCCGCTCTTTTTTAGCGGGATCAACCGGATACCAGTTTTGTTGCTCGGGCCGCTCCTCCATCTGACTGGCGAGGCGTTCGTGCCGAGGGTCGGGGGGGACCGCATCGGCGGGCGCCCGGTGAATTTCCATGTGAAGGTGCTGGAAGCTTTGGGGGCGGAGGTCGAAGTGACGGCGGAGGGGATCCACGCCCGGTGCCGGCGGCTCCGGGGCGGCATCATCGAGCTCCCCTACCCGAGCGTTGGAGCCACCGAATCGGCTCTTTTGTCCGCGGCCATGGCGGAGGGCAAGACCGTGATCAGGAACGCCGCCACCGAGCCTGAAGTGCTCGAACTGGCCCTGTTCCTCCAGCGCATGGGAGCGCGCATCGAGCTTTCGCCTGACCGGCGGGTCGTGATCGAGGGCGTCCCATCGCTGCGGGGGGCGCACACGAGGCTCCTCGGCGACCGCAACGAAGCGTTCTCGTACCTCGTGGCCGGGCTGATAACCCGTGGCCGGGTGCGAGTGATCGGCTGCGCCCAGGACCGTTTGGTGACCGCGATCACAACCTTGTTGCGCATGGGCGCGCAGGTAGACGTGGACGAGCACGGGATAACCGCCTTCGCCCCCGACGGCCTCCACCCGGCCGCGGTCTCTACCGACGTCCACCCGGGCTTCATGACCGACTGGCAGACACCTCTCATGGTCCTGTTCACCCAAGCCGAAGGCATGTCTGTCCTCCACGAGACCGTATACGAGGACCGTTTCGTGTACGTGCCGGCGCTCAAGGCCATGGGGGCCGAGATCGAGCTTTTTGCCACCTGCCTCGGAGGGCCGGCCTGCCGCTTCCACGACACCGGCTACCTGCATTCGGCCGTGGTGCGCGGGCCTTCGAAACTGCAGGGCTCTGAGGTGGACGTGCCCGACGTGCGTGCTGGTTTTTCGAGCGTGATCGCGGCGGCGTCGGCATCCGGCCCGACCGTTATCCACGGCGTGCACCACCTCGTGCGCGGCTACCACCGGCCGGCGGAGCAGCTCCGGTCCCTCGGCCTCCTGCTCGAAGAACGCTGACGAGCCCTTTCGTAGCTCGCGCCCGCCCCCGTTGTCCCGTGCCCGTTCGGCAAAACGCAAGCAGAAACGACGAAGGACCGGCGGGGGAACGCCGGTCCTTCATCACAGCTCAAGGGGTGGGAAGGGGGGGAACCTACCCCGAGCTAGGTCCTCTGTTGGCAGGGAGAGCCTCAGGGACAATGACCACTATACACCCCTAGCGGCGGAGGCGGCATAGTTATGGGGGAACATCGGCATCGGCGTCATAGATGCTTTGTTACGGGCATCACGTTCGCGGCCG
>DAHWQF010000605.1 GCA_027334785.1 Acidimicrobiaceae bacterium | reverse complement strand
CAGGAACTCGTGCCAGCGCATCAGCTCTCGCGCGTACGTGTCCCACGTTGTCCGCGAGTCCGAGTGGGTCGATAAGTGGCTCTTCCGGCATTGATGTGGGCACGAAGGTGGGAACGGCTGTGAAAAGGAGCCGCAGGAGCTCGTCAACAGAGCGCGGGACAGAGGTTTGAAGTCGTACCCAGGATAGGCCCGTCACCCTGATGTCCGCCGGAGGCCGGAGGCGGGGCGAGCGTCAGCGAGCCGTTAAGCTGCGCTGCTCCGCAACGAGGCCAGGCGTGTAGCGTCGCCGCCTCACAGCCGCCGAATTGGACGGCGCCGGGCCCTCTCGGCCAGGAAGCCACGACGCTCCTACCCCCGGCCGGCCGCCCGTGGGGCGGGTGGGGCCCCTAGGCGCCCGTCTCGGTGAACCCACCGACCCGACGAGAACGGACGGCGGGGCCCTGGGCGACTAGGGCTCCCGGGGACGTCGCAGCCCCGCCGTCCTCGGGCGCCCCCCACCCGCCCCACCGACCGGGCTGGCGGGCTGAAGGAGGGGGCTTCCCAGGGGGGCCGAGGGTGGTCAGCACTGGGCGCCAGGCGACGCGCACGGTGCCGTATGTTCGACGGTGCTCATACCGGACGGACAAAAGGACGGTCGCCCGTGCGCGTCACATCTGCATTCTGTCGCCTCCTGCGCCTTGACGGCACCCGGGTGCGCGAGGTCAGCTTCGAAGAGGCGAAGGTGATGGTCAAAGTGGCCCTGAAGCGCAAGAAGCTCGTCTGCCCCGAGTGCGGCTTCGAGACCCCCTCCCGCTACGACACCCGCCCGGTCCTCTCCCACTGGCGGCACCTGGACCTCGGCGCCTGGGAGCTCGAGGTGGTGGCGGAGCTCCGCCGTCTCGCCTGCCCGGCCCACGGGGTGGTCACTGAAGGGGTGCCCTTCGCCCGCCGGCGCGCCCGCTTCACACGCGACTTCGAGGACCTGGTCGGGTTCCTCGCGACGACGATGGACAAGACGACCATCTGCCGGCTGGTGCGGGCCGACTGGGACAGCGTGGGCAGGATCATCACCCGGGTGATGGGCGACCACCTCGACCCCGGCCGCCTCGACGGGCTTTTCGAGATAGGCGTCGACGAGGTCAGCTGGCGCCGGCACCACAAGTACCTAACATTGGTCTCTTCTCACCGCACCAACAAGGTCGTCTGGGGCAGCGAGGGCCGGGGGGCAGCGAGCCTGGACGGCTTCTTCGAGGACCTCGGCGAGGAGCGTGCCGGGGGCGTCACTGCGGTCTCGATGGACATGTCGGCCGGCTATGCCAAGTCGGTGAGGCAAGAGGGCCACGCCCCCAAAGCAGTTATCTGCATAGATCCGTTCCACGTCGTACAGCTGGCGACCAAGGCCCTTGACACGGTGCGCCGGGGCGTGTGGCAGGACATGAGGAAGCTGGACGAGGCGGCGGCCAAACGCTTCAGGGGGGCGCGCTGGGCCTTGTTGAAGAACCCGACGGACTTGAACGATGAGCAGGCCGCCACGCTCAGGAAGCTGAGGCGGAAAGGGGGCGAGCTATGGCGTGCCTACACGTTGAAAGAGGCCCTCCGGGCTGTCTTTGTTGGGGACCTCGGCGAAGCCGAGGTCAGAGAACTGCTCGACCGCTTCTGCTCACGTGCGTCCCGGAGCGGGCTGAAGCCCTTCGTAACGCTCGCGAAGACGGTCCGCAAGCACCGGGAAGGCATATTGGCCGCGGTCCGCTTGGGCGTCAACAACGCCCGCCACGAAGCGCTCAACCGCCGCGTGCGGATGATCGTGAACCGCGCCTACGGTTTCCACTCCGCCAAGGCGGCGCTCGCCCTCGTCATGGTGACCCTCGGCCCCGTCACCCACGTACTACCCCACGAGCGGCTTGACGTTCCCGGCGGATGACCCACATCTATGCCGGGAGCCCCAGATGAGCGAGGCCGAGGTGGCGCGCCTTTCGCGTGTCGTGGCCTCGCTCCCAGAGCTCGACCCGGGCACAGTCAAGCAGGTGATGTCGGAGTACATGAGCCGGGTACAGGTACTTTCCTCGGTACGCCAGGGCGGGATCGACGTGGCCAGGCGGCTCTTGCGAGAACGCCTCGGCGTGCAGCGGGCCGAGGAGGAACTGGAGCTGCTGCTGCGCAGCGGCGACTCGCGCCCGTTCGCCTTCCTGCACGGCGCCGAGCCGGCTCGCATCGCCGAGCTCCTGTCGGGCGAGCACCCCCAGATCATGGCCGTGGTGGTGGCCCACCTGCCCGCAGAGCTGGCGGCCAAGGTGCTCGGCGCCCTGGACGAAGAGGTGCGCGGGGACGTGGCCATGCGCATCGGGACCATGGGGAAGGTGCCCCACGACTCGGTCATGGCCATCGCCACCGCTTTGTCGGCCCAGTTCGTGGGCAACGTCGACGTCGACGCCGAGATGACCGGCAAGGCGTCCTCTGCTCTCGCCGTGAT
>DAHWQF010000604.1 GCA_027334785.1 Acidimicrobiaceae bacterium | reverse complement strand
AAGCGCACCCAGTCTGGGAAGCTCTGGATGGCGGCCGCCTCGGCCACCGTGATGCGCCGCGCACCCGGGACCTGGCCGCTCCGGGGTCTTCCTCCGTTCACCAGGTGCGCGTGGTAACCGGGCACGATGCCCAAGGTGTCGACCCAGGGCGTCTTATTGCCGCCCATGGACGCGAGCAGCGTCGGTGCCGGCTTGGAAAGGTCGATAGGCCGCCCGCCGCCGTTGTATACCTGGCCATGGTAGGGGTCGGGCCGAGTCGACGGGTTAATCGCGTAAGTGACGATGCTCGGGTTGGGCTCGCCTCGGCCTTGGGGTTTTATCACCGAGCCGGCTGGGACGTAAGGGTGGCGGCGGTCCGGGCCATGGGTAGGGGAAGGCCAGGAGAAGCTCATGCCGTCGTTCACGCCTACGACGAAGAGGCGCTGGCGGTTCTGCGGGACCCCGTAGTCGGCGGCGTTGAGCACCCGCCAGGTGACGTTGTAGGCGAGCCGGGCGCCTGCCCTCACTTGGTCTCCGAGCAACTCTGATAGTGGCAACTCGCCGGCGAGGACCGCCACGATCAGGTCAAAGGTGGGCCTTGTCTTCCCATGCGCCAGCCCAGCCACGTTCTCCAGCACGAACGCCCGCGGTGCGATTTCGTAAAGCGCTCGGGCGAATTGGGGGAGCCCGTCCCTTGGGTCCGAATGGCCTCGACGCAGGCCCCCCAAGCTCCAGGGCTGGCAAGGCGGCCCACCAATCACGACCTCGACCTGGCCGAGGTACTGGGTGAAGTCGACTTCGCAGATGTCCTGTTCGTGCAGTTTCACTGGGAGAGCACCACGGTTGCTTAGGTGCTCGTGGACCGCCCGACAGGTGGCGGCCGCGTCGGGGTCGAACTCGACCGCTACTGCCAGCTCGAAGTCCTTCTGGGCAAAGCCCAGGGAAAGACCCCCCGCGCCCGTGAACAGGTCGGCGACTCTCAACTTGGCCCTTCTGGCTTCCACTCGACCCCCGTAAGACGAACAGGCGTTTGCAAAAGGTTAGTTGATCCTGAATAGCGAGGGGTGGATCCCCTGCGCCCCGGGAACCACAGTGCACGCGACACGGCTTGCAACGACTACCGGGCCTCGGTCCGCACGTTGTCCTCAAGAAGTGTGTTGTAGCTCTGTGGCTGACTATGTAGTCTCAGCTTATATGTTGCTATTGCATGGGATTCTTGCCATTATCCCGTGTAATGGACTGTAGACAAGAAGATACACCCCGGCTGACCGCAAGCCGCTACTATGAGCTCGTGAAGAAGGGACTCGTTCACCCGGACGACCTCATTGACGCCGCTGGCGTGGCCCAGGCGCTTGGCCTCGCCAACCGCACGTCGGTAAGCGTCTACCAGCGACGGTACCCGAGCATGCCGCGGCCCGTGGTCGACCTCGGGCGAGGCCGAACGAAGCTCTGGTCAAAAGCGGCGGTTACCTCCTGGGCCTCCTCGGCTGACCTCCGCTCGCCTCAAGCCATCACCAGCGCCGAGCTTCAGCAGCTCAGATTGCTGGGCCGACCGATTGCACAGGGCCACTTTCGCTCGGCGTACAGCATGGCGCGCCAGCACGCTCTCGGTGGCGGGCGCAAGCCCCGAGAAGTCGCCCGGTCCAAACGAGCCGCCTACCAGATGGCGCTCGACGAAGCCTTACAGTCCGACCCGGCCTTCCGGGTCGAGATGCCCGCCGGGTGGCTCGATTGGGAAGAGAGGTGAAGCGATGACACCTACCGGAGGTCCTCGTCCTGGTCAACTTCTTCCCACGGGGTGAGCGAGGCAGCTCCCAGAACGTGTTTCGTTCGGCGTTCTACAACCTCCTGCGAAATGCTTTTGGCAAGAAGCCGCAGATCCAGCCCAGCGTCGAGGTCGCGTACTTAGCGGCAGTGAGGATAGTCCGTCAAAGCAGCGAACCCGGATTCATCCCCGCCGGGCACTTTGTCTAGCCGCGTTCTTGTGTTGTTGCACACGGTAGAGGCCTCTGGAGTGTTCCGTGTGCGCGAAAAGATCATCTCCCTCGCCTGCCAAGGAGGACCTTAATGCCTAAGTATGAGCTTCCTTTAGTTGCCCTACCGCTGCTCCCTCGTCCTGAGCCGGTACCCGTTAGCGGGGGGCTCAGGGTGCACGGTGGCAAGGTCTCAGCATGTCGCTAGACGCCCTGATGGCATCCTCGGCCATCCTGGAGCGCCGTATCGACTCACTCGTTGAAGATGCCGGCGATGACCCGTGGACGCAGTCTCAGGCGGACTGGGCTTGGTTTCGGTTTGCGAGCGCCAATGCCCTGGTCAGAGACCAGGGGGGTGGTCCGTTAGCTGCGTCCCTTGCTCGCGGCTTGCTGGAGGAAGCGGCCTACTGGGACTGGGCGCTCGCAACCGGTGTTGGATCCAATTGGGTGGCTCGTCGCGCAGCCGCCGAGTACCAGCGGCTCGCCGAGGTGGCTCGTACCGCGAA
>DAHWQF010000603.1 GCA_027334785.1 Acidimicrobiaceae bacterium | reverse complement strand
GTCGCCGTGGCCTTGGACCATGATCGTCCGAGCTTTCAGGTCTCCTCGTATGTCCTTGGTCATGGGCCATGAGGCTAGCGCCACGGCCGACTTCCCTGCCAAGAGGAAGGGGCCCCGTGGGGCCTGCGCCGGCGTAGTCGTGCGCCCGCTGTCCAGCCACTTGGTTGCTCGCCCGGCCGGTCCCCGACCTGCAGCTCAAGGCGGGGGCAGGGCTCCCCAAGACATGGGGGCCCCGCCCCACTCGAGGCTGTGCCATGATGGCGGCCATGGCGATCCCAAACAACCTGTGGTCAAGGCGCGGCCGGCGGGTCCGCCGCGCCGGAGCGGTGCTGGCAGCGGTTTCGACCTTGTCCCTCCCGAGCATGGGCCTGCAGGCACCGGCAGCCTGGGCGTCGGCCCAGGCTGGTCGAGTAGAGGCGGCGGCTCCCACCAGCGCAGCCAGCTTTCCGAAGACGCCGGCGGGCGCTCAGGCCAAGTGGCTCGTCCAGGCCATGGCGCACCTCCCCGTACCGCTGTCCCAGGTGAGGGCGCATTTTGACGTCCAGTTCCTTTCTCAGGTGCCGCCCGCCCAGTTGAACGTCGTGCTGGGGAAATTGGGGCCCGTCACGCTCCTGTCCGTCGTCACTAGCCAAAAGGTGGGACTTTCGGCTCTGGTCCAGACCAAGACGGGCACGCAGCTCACGCTCGACCTCCTGGTCGATACCAAAGGTTTGGTGCGGGCGCTGCTGTTCCAGCCTTATATACCGACTGCGACCACCTGGGCCGCGGTGGACCAAAAGGTGCGTTCGGTCGCCCCGAAGGTGGGGTTGCTCGTCGCGTCGGTGAATGGCACTACGTGCCAGCAAGTCCATTCGATCAACGCCAAGACGCCGCTACCCCTCGGTTCTGCGTTCAAGCTTTACGTTCTGGACGCCCTGGCCGAGGCGATTGCCAAGGGCAAGGTCAGCTGGGTGCAACGAGTGCCCGTCACTGCCGGGGCCAAGAGCCTCCCGACTGGGCAGTTGCAGGGCTACCCGAACGGCACTCGCCTGACCGTTCAGGCGGTCGCTTCGAAGATGATCTCCGTAAGTGACAACACCGCCGCCGACATGCTGATCGACCTGATCGGTAGGAAAAATGTGGAAGCCGCAGTGAAGGGCTCGGGGACGGCCGACCCGGCGCTCAACGTGCCCTTCTTGAAGACGAGGGAACTGTTCGCCTTGAAGCTGGCCGACTGGCCCAATCTGGCCAAACGCTACCTCGCCCTTCCCGCCAGCAAGCGCCTCGGGTTCCTCCGGGGGACAGTTGACCGCATCCCGCTCGGGCAACTTCGCAAGCAGGCTTCATCGTGGACTTCCCCGCGGGACGTGAGCACGCTCGAATGGTTCGCGTCTCCCATGGATATCTGTCACTTGTTCGCCCACCTTGCCTCGCTCGCCCACCAGCCGAAGCTCGCCCCTCTTTCTTCTTTGCTCCAGATAAACAATGGTGGTTTGGCGCTTAACTCGCGCCAGTGGAAATCGGTGTGGTTCAAGGGCGGGTCAGAACCGGGCGTCCTCACCCTCAACTACATGGCCACGACTACCTCGGGCCACAGCTACGTGGTGAGTGTCCTGGCCGAGAACCCATCGCACACGATCGGGCCTACCGCCACGGGGACCTTGATCGGAGCCATCCAGGGCGCCTTCCAGCTCGCGGCTCGGTGAGGCCGGCGAGGGGCCAGCCGGCGGGCAGGTCCTGACCAGATGGCCTTCGCCGGCGGACCGTAAGGGGTATGCCGGCGGGCGGGTTACGCCGGCGGGCGGGTTACGCCGGCGGGCGGGGTATGCCGGCGGGCGGGGTATGCCGGCGGGCCGAGAGGGCGTTTACCCGCCGGCCCGTAAGCGCTGCTGGCCGTAAAGGCGTTTACGCCGCCGAGCCGCCCGGGTCGTCGCCTGGGAGCGGGTTGCCCATGTTGTAGCCGGTAGTCGTGGCGCCGGCCGAGCCCGGGGTCGAGGATGAGGTGGGCGGGGCCGGGGGCTGCGGCTGCCATGTGCTGCCGTTGGCCTGGACCTGGGTGATGTCTACTATGCGCTCGGCTGTGACTGCCGAACTGCCTGCCAGGCCGATCACCGACACCTGGTCGCCCAACTTCACCGAGCCGATGCCGTTGTAGTCGGCGTACACCACCGTCGACGAACCGACAGCATATTGCTGGCTGTAGCCGTCGGCGCTCTTTACCGTGATCGAACTAGACGACACCGCCTGCACGGTCCCGACCTGGGTGTCAAGGGTCTCGTAGGCACCGCTTGGCCCCTTCACCGTGTAGCTAGCATGGACGACATTGCCGGGGAAAGCCCTCCGGGAGGCGAAGAACCCGCCCCCAGGGTGCATGCCGAACCCGAACGGGCCACCCATACCCCAGAAGAACTTGCGTTGAAATCTGCCTGCCTTAGGTTTGGCGGTCGACGAGACGGCGCTCGTCGAAGCGAGAGAAGGGGCGCC
>DAHWQF010000602.1 GCA_027334785.1 Acidimicrobiaceae bacterium | reverse complement strand
TCGTGGTCTGCACCAACCGCAGCCCCGAGTGCCTCGGCAAATCCCTCGAGGCCCTTCAAGGCCAGACCGTCCGGGACCGGCTCGAGGTTATGGTGGTGGACGACGGCGCCCCGGCCCCCCTCGGCCCCCTTTGTGGACGCTTTGGGGCGAGGCTGCTCGTGCACCCGGAAAACCTCGGGCTCGCGGCGGCGCGCAACACCGGGTGGCGCGCCGCCAGGGCGCCCGTCGTGGCCTTCACCGACGACGATTGCCGCCCCGCCCCGTGCTGGGCCGAAACTCTTCTCAGCGCGTACTTGGACCCCTCGGTCATGGCCGCGGGTGGTGAGGTCAGCCCCCGCGGCGTGAAAGGACTGCTTGGTCGCTACTACCTGCTGAAACCACCGATCGCGCCGTTGGAGTCGGAGCTGGCAGGGGACCCTTCATTGGCGCAACGCTTGAAGCTGTACCTGCTCGCCAACGTGCGCGACGGAGCAAGGTCCGGCCGAAGGGAAGTCTCCTCGCTCCCAGGGGCAAGCATGTCGGTACGCCGGTGCGCCTTGGAGGCTGTGGGGGGCTTCGACCCCGCCATCCGCTTCGGTGGCGAAGACGAGGACTTTTTTTACCGCCTCCGCCGAGAACTCCCTGGGGCCAAGCTGCTCTTCGAGCCCGAGGCTCAGATGGAGCATGATTTTTCTGGTGGCACGGTCGACATGCTGCGCCGGGCCCGGTCCTACGGGCGGGGCAACGCCCGCAACTTCGTGAAGCACCCCGATTGGGGGCCGACGTTATTCCCTGTCCCGCTGGCCTTCTTGGCCTTCGTGGCCGCCGGGTCCCGCCGGCGCTGGCTTCTCCTCGCGGCAGCCTTGCTGCCCATGGCCGCGTCCCCCCGCTTTACGATCAAGGCTCTCCGCCAGCGAAGCCCCGGCCTCGCCCTGCTGGCGTGGCTGCAGTTGCTTGAAGAGGCCGCTTCCGACGTCGGCTTCGTGAGCGGTTATTTCCTGGCGCGGCGTCAGTTGGGAGCGGCGCAGTGAGCCTCACCGCGGCGGTGGACGCTCGCTGCCTCGGGAGGCCCGGCATCGGCTTTTACGCAGTCGTCCGGGCCATTGTGGACGAACTGGCAGCCGACGGCTGGCGCGTGGCCCTCGTCACCGACAAGGCCGAGAGCGCCCGGCGCCTGGGTCGCGAATACCCGGCGGCCGAGGTGGTCTTGCTGCCAAGGACTACGTGGCTTTGGTGGGAGCAGGTGCAGGTGGCCCGTTGGCTTGCCCGCCGGCGGCCCGACCTCTGGGTGGCCCCCACCAACTACGGCGTCCCGCTCTTTCGGCCCTCGGGGGTGAAGAGCCTCCTCGTGGTCCACGACCTCATCCCGCTTCTCTACCCGCGCACCTACCTCACGACGAGGCCACTATGGGCGGCCATGTACCTGGTTTCCCTTGGCACATCGCTCCTCAGGGCCGACTTCGTCGCCTCCGTATCGGACGCGAGCGCCCATCAGGTGTACCGTTTCTGCCGCCGGCGAGCGCCGGTCTCCCACCCGCCTGTCCCCGAACGCCTCGGCGCGAGACCGCCATCGCCGCTACAGGGCCAGCGTTTCGTCGTGTTCAACGGCGGCTTCGACTCGCGCAAAAACGTCCCGCAGCTTCTCGAGGCCTTTGGCTTGTTCCGTGCCAGCCCCGAGGGCACCGGCAGCCTGCTCGTGATCATGGGCGACCGGGACGACCTAGCCAGGGCGATGCTGGCCGAGCACGGCCTCGAGGCCGCCTCAGTGGTGACCGGTTACGTGGCAGAAGAGGACAAGTGGGCCTACCTGGCCAACGCAGTCGCTGTTGCCTACCCGTCGAGCTACGAAGGTTTCGGGATCGTGGCCACAGAGGCGTTCGCGGCCGGCGTGCCGCTAGTGTGCGGGACGGGTGGTGCGCTCGCTGAGGTAGGCGGCGAGGCAGCCATTTTTGTGGACCCAGCCAAGCCGTCGTCGATCGCGGAGGGCTTGCGCCGGGCCTGTGACCCGGCGGTGCGGGAGGAGGCGGTCGCGGCTGGCTACCGGCAACTGGAGATGCTCCGCCAGCGCTCGGGGGGCTGGGCCGGCCTGGCGGGCTCGCTCGCCGGTCCGCCAGGCGCGTCAAAGGTTCGCTGGCGCCTTCGGCCAAGGCAGCAGCCGAGCGCGGGGGCCCAGGCATAGCAGGGGTGAGCGAAGCCTGATGCGGATCGCTGTGTGGCACAACCTGCCTTCTGGCGGGGGCCAGCGAGCCCTTTACGACCATGTAAGGGGGCTGGTAAAGGCTGGCCATGAGGTCGAGATCTTCTCCCCACCGACCGCGGACAGGAAGATCCTGGACATCAACGCACTGGCGCCGTACCGCGAGGTCCCGCTCAGGCCTGCTCGCTTCAGCCGTGGGGACGTCCCGGCATGGTTGCGCCGGGCCGTCCCAGAGTTGCCCATGGCCATCCCTGCATTTTCGCTCTCCGCCATGGACGAGCACTGCCGG
>DAHWQF010000601.1 GCA_027334785.1 Acidimicrobiaceae bacterium | reverse complement strand
GGTAAGCCAGGCCCGGTAAGCCAGGCCCGGTAAGCCAGGCCCGGTAAGCCAGGCCCGGTAAGCCAGGCCCGGTAAGCTGGTCCACCAAATGGTTGTGCCTGCTGGCCCGCCCGGGGCGCTCCGTTCGGGCTCGTCCCCTGGCGGAGGCCCCCAGCCTGGGCTGGCCACCCGGCCCGGGCCGGCCCCTGAGCATTATTTTTCACCCGAGCCGGCGATCGCCTCCGAGCCCGCCCTGGTAGAGCTTCGCCTGCCCGACGTCGAACTCACTCTGCTCGCCGACCGCGGCGTCTTCTCGTCCCGACGCGTCGACCCCGGGACGCTGGCCCTGCTGAAAGAGTCGCCGGCGCCACCGCCGGAGGGCAACCTGCTCGATCTCGGCTGCGGTTACGGGCCCATCGCCTGTGCGCTCGCGGCCCGCGCCCCGGCGGCCACGGTATGGGCGATCGAGGTCAACTCTCGGGCCCTCCAGCTGACAGCGGCCAACGCCAAGCGCCTCGGCCTCGCCAACGTGAGGCCAGCGGCGCCCGAGGAGGTCCCAGAAGCGGTCCGGTTCGCCGCGATCTGGTCCAACCCGCCCGTCCGCGTCGGGAAGAGCGCCCTCCACAGCCTGCTCGCCACGTGGCTGGCGCGCCTCGCCGGCGGGGCCAGCGCCTGGCTGGTCGTCAACCGTCACCTAGGAGGGGACTCCCTGGCTCAGTGGCTAGCCAGCGAGGGCTGGGCCGTGCGGAGGGCCGCCTCCAAGTCCGGCTACCGGGTGCTTGAGGTGACCTACGGGGTACCGCGGTGAAACAGCTGGGCCAGACCGACCGCAAACGGCTCTACCGGGAATGGGCGCGTCGTTCCTCGGGCCGGGTTGCCCTGCTCCTCGACAGCGTTGCTTCTCCTTGGAACGTCGGATCGATAGTGCGGACTGCCGCCGCGTTCCGGGTCGAACACCTCTACCTGGCCGGTGTCGCCGCTTCCCCGGGCTCCGCCCGCGCCGCCAAGACGGCCATGGGGACCGAGCGCTACCTGTCGTGGTCGCATTTCACACGCGGCTCGGAGGCGGCCGACGCCGCCCGGGAGGACGGCTTCTCCGTCATAGGCCTCGAGCTCGCTGACCAGGCCGTCCCCATCCACCATCTCTCAGCGGGGCCCGACATTTGCCTCGCCCTCGGCCACGAGGACCACGGCCTGAGCCCGGCCACGTTGGCTGCCTGCGACGCGGTCGCGTTCATCCCGCAGGTCGGGCGGGTGGGGAGCCTCAACGTCGCAGCCGCCGCTGCGATCGCCATGTTCGAGCTCCGCCGGCGCGAGTGGTCGGGGTCGTGGCCGCCCTGACCCTCAGCAGGGTGGCGAGGCAGCTCACATGTACGGCTGCCGCCGCCGTACTCGCTGCCGAGTGCGCCCACCGGCTTGCCTCCAAGCGCCATCTCCCACCTGACCGGCCGTGGGAAGGACCGTGCGCACTGGTCGTGCTCGGCTACCCGTCGAGGCGCGACGGCAAGCTCCACCCCGTCCAGAAGTGGCGTACCCAGCTGGCCGCCCGGGCGTGGCCCGCTCTTGGGGCTGAACGGGTCGTCTTTTCCGGAGGGCCGTCTCGCGGGCGCCCCCCTGAGGCCTTGGTCATGGCGGCCTACGCCCAGAGGCTCGGCGTGCCCAAAAGCGCCGTGGCCACCGAGACCCGTGCCAGGTCCACATGGGAAAACGTAGCCTTTTCCCAGCCACTCGTCGACGAGTACCCCCGGCTGGCCATCGTCTCCGACCCTCTCCACGCCGCCCGGGCGCGCCGGTACCTATGGCAGCAGTCACCTGACCTCGCCTCTCGCCTCGTGAGCGCCGGCGAGTACCGGTTCCTGGACCACTGCTGGTTGAAGCTGCTCTCCGCCGTGTACGAGCTTTACCTGGCGGTCGGCCCAGGACGGCGAGAGCGCAGCGGCACCGGCGCAATTGCCCCGCCAGCCGGCAAAACCCGCCGGTCCGCACGCGCCGCACTAGCCTTCTGCCAGGGATAACAACTTGCCGAAGGAGGCATTATGGTACGAGTTCTAGCGTCGTTCGTTGGCGTCCTCGTCGCGGGTGCTCTGACCCTGCTAGTGGGCACGCCGGCTGGCGCCCAATCGTCGAGCGCCTGCAGCCAGATTGAGTCGACCCTCACCAGCATCCAAAAAGAACTGCCCCAGGCGAGCAGCTCAGCGCTCGCCAGCAAAATCGGTGCGTTTGTCGCCCAACTCGAGACCGAGTCGGCGAGCGCCCCCGCCAGCGTGAAGAGCGCGGTGGGCGCCTTCGTGACAGATCTCAAGGCCGCTGCCAGCGGCAAGATCAACGTGGCCAAGCTCACCGCGGACGCGAACGCCATCGGGACAGCATGCACGGCCTCTGCGCCTGCCACCGCGCCGACCGGGGCGCCCCAGACCGGGGCCGGGAGCACCGCCGGTCTTCAAGACGCCTCGTTCGTCTACGGCGGCGCTGCTCTGGTGGCCGCTGGC
>DAHWQF010000600.1 GCA_027334785.1 Acidimicrobiaceae bacterium | reverse complement strand
AGCGAGGCCCGCATCCCTTCGTGGCCCATCGAGATGCCGTCGGAAACAGCGATCGTGACGAACTCGACGGGGAACCCGCCGGCGTCACGTACCCCCTCTTTCGCCCGTTTCGCCAAGCGGTCGAGGGGCAAGTTGCACGGGGTAACCTCGTTCCATGACGACGCGATGGCAACCTGAGGCTTGCCCCAGTCGGCGTCGGTCATGCCGATGGCCCGCAGCATGGCTCGCGCCGGTGCCCGCTCGGGCCCGTCGGTTACTTCGTGGCTGCGGATCTTGAGGTCTCTCGGCATACGGCAACCTTATAAGCGCGGACGGCCGGCGAGCACCAGCGCCGCCTCAGCTGTCGCGTTTGGCCTGGTAGCCACGCTCATGCTGGGGGGTTGCTCCATCAAAGCCCGCGATACGGTGTCGGCGGCCAGCCTGGAGGCAGACATCGCCGGCCAGCTCGCCATGAGCTACCACATACCCAAGCCGCCCGTGAACTGCCCCCGCTCGGTGCCGGCGCAAGTCGGGTCGACGTTCACCTGCACGGCCACTGTCGACAGCCAAAGCCTGAAGGTGAACGGCAAAGTCACCGGCACGCGCGGCCAAGTCGAGGTAAAGCCGGCCACGGCCGTCGTGGCCACCAAGGCGGCGGAGGCAGACCTGGCTAAGCGACTGAAGAAGACCTTCGACCAAGCCGTGCGGCTCAAGTGCCAAGCGCCGGCACTACTTGTCGCCACCCCCGGGCGCACCTTCGGCTGCACGGTCATGGTCGGCACCATCAAGCGCCAGCTCGTGGTCAGCGTCACCGGCCACTCTGGCGCCCTCAGCTACCGTGTCCTGCCCTACAAGCGCGCGAAGTAGCCGACTGGCTCACCGGCGGCCGCGGTACGGCTGCAGGAGCTCACTGGCGGGCGGCGGCGTCGCCGGCACAGCTCACTGGCCGGCGCGGCGGCTCCGGAGCAGCTCACTGGCCGCCCGCAAGTCGGCGTTGCCGCCCGTGGCCGCCTTCACTTTCCCGATGAAGAAACCGGCCAGCTTGTCATCGCCGGCCGCGTAACGTTCCCACTCGCGGGGGTTGGCCGCGACAACGTCTTCCACGACCGCTTCCAGGGCCCCAGCACCCATGGCCTCGAACCCGAGCCTGCCCGCGACCTCCTCGGGCCGTCCCCCCTCAGCCACCATGATCTTCAAAACGCTGCGAGCCTGCGCCGAGGTGAGCTCGCCGGCCTGCTCCATCGACACCAGGCGGGCGAACTCCTCGCGCCCGAGGTGGTGGCCACCGTCGTCGCCGAGCTCCCCGGCGACCTCGTTGGCCAGCCGGCGGAGCGCGAGGCCGGCATCTACCTTGGCCTCCACGGTGGCAGCCACGAAGTCGTCGAGCCCGAGGCGCACGACCGTCGAGACGGGCTCCGATGAAGCGGGGACGCCGGCGGCCCTGGCGACCCGCCGGCGCCTTTCTGCCGGGAGCACCCCGAGATTGGCCCGGACCGCGGCGACCCAGTCTTCGGAGGGGCTGAGGGTGACGAGGTCGGGCTCGGGGAAGTAGCGGTAGTCGAAGGCCTCCTCTTTGGAACGCATGGAATGGGTCCGTCCCTCGGACTCGTCCCAGTGGCGGGTCTCTTGTTGGACCTCTCCCCCGCCGGTGCGGACCTCCACCTGCCGGGCGGCTTCGTAAGCGATGGCGCGGCCCAAGCTGCGAAGGGAGTTCATGTTCTTTATCTCGCAGCGGGTACCCAGTTCCTCCGAACCAGCGGGCCGGACAGAGACATTGCAGTCGACCCGGAGCGATCCCTCTTCCATCTTGCCGTCCGAGGCGCCCGTGGCGACGAGGATGCCCCGTAGCTCCTCGACATATTCCCGGGCTTCGTCGGCCGAGGAAATGTCGGGCGCTGACACGATCTCGACCAGGGGAACGCCGGCACGGTTGTAGTCGACAAGGGAGTACCCCGCTTCATGTATGCGGCCCCCACCACCGATGTGGGTGGTCTTGCCGGTGTCCTCTTCGATGTGCGCCCTGACTATGCCGACTTGCTTCCGGCTCGGGAGCTCCAGCCACCCGCCGGCGTTTATGGGCACGTCGTACTGGCTTATCTGGTAGTCCTTGGGCATATCGGGGTAGAAGTAGTTTTTGCGGTGGAAAATGGAGCTCTGAGCGCGCGAGTGCAAGGCGGCCCCGATCCGCAGGGCCAGCTCGACCGCCTGCTTGTTGAGCACCGGGAGCGACCCCGGGAGGCCGAGGCAGACGGGGCAGACATTGACGTTGGGCTCGTCGCCGAAGCTGTTGGGGCACCCGCAAAACAACTTGGTCGCGGTGCGCAGCTCGCAGTGCACCTCCAAACCGATCACCGTCTCCCAAGCTTCCCCCCAGGCTTCGCTGCTCATCTTGCCTCCCCGCGCGGTGCCACCGCTTCGAGCGCTTCCGCCACCTGCAACATGACGGGCTCGCCCAGCGCGGGGGCGAGCACTTGGACCCCGACCGGCAGCCCG
>DAHWQF010000005.1 GCA_027334785.1 Acidimicrobiaceae bacterium | reverse complement strand
GCGGCAGACCGCCCCGGCGGGCGCCAGGCCGTAGCCGAGGTCCTGGTCGTGCACGACGCCGCCCGGGCGCACATCCGCTCGGGGGACACGCACCAGCTCCGGAACGACTTCCGCCTGGCCGAGCTCGGCTCGATGAGCCTCGACCAGGCACTTGCCGAGGCCGTGGCCATGGGACGGGTCGACCGCGACCTCGCCAGAGGCGTCTGCCGGGACCCCGAAGCGTTCGCCCAGTTCCTTCGGGTGCGCCAGGAGGGCGACTTGGACGACGACGGCCAGTGACCAGAGCCAATGACCGTGCTGATGATTGGGCCATGGCCCCGTAGGGCCCCAGGCACAGCTGCGATCACTGGTTGCTACATAGTCATGGCGCGTGAGGTCTTTTTCGGCGCGCAACGGGCGCCCCAGCCCCGGTAATGCTGTCGGCGCGGGGACGGACGGCGCTCCCTTGCGTCGTAGTTGCTACATGGTCCTCGGCATGAGGACCGCTCCGGTGCGGAGAAGGTACCCACGCTCTGGTAGGGACGCGGGCACGGGGATGATCGACGTCCTCATTGCGTCAGGGATCATGTCCCTGTTGGTAGTGGTGGTAGGCGGGCTGCTCGCCGTCACCGCCCGCTCCGAGCTCGCCTCCTCGATCAGCTCTGACGCCGCCGTCACCGCCTCGGACATCGCCTCCGAAGCCTCGGCGCTCGGGTGTGGGGCAGCAACCGGCTACGGGACCGGCGCCCAGGCAAGCTCTCTCCTCAGTGCCTGCGCCTGGGGCCCCAACGGGGGGCCCTACGTCCACTCCTTGGGCGACGTGGCCGGGCCAGGTCTCCTCGGGCCGTCCACGGCGTACTGCCCGGCCCAGGCGCAAGACCTGCCTGGCCCGGCTTGCTACCCGGTGCCCGGGCTCGCCGGGGCCAGCCTCACCGTCGGCGTCGACTTCTCGTGGGAGTGGTCTGTGCCCTCGGCCCAGGCCACGGACCTGGCCACGGTCCTGGACGGCAGCAAGGTGACCAGCCCTCCCGACGTCCTCGTGACCAAAGCGGTCGTGGCGTGGCAGGACGGCACGAACCGGGACAGTCACGCAGAGGTCTCCTACACCGTCAGGTCCGCCCTTCCCAACGTCCTCTCCACGGGGTGGGCCGCGGGCGGGATGGGTGTGGTCGTCGTCGACCTGGGGACCAGCCCCGAGGTCTCCGTGAGGCTGGACATGCCGTCGACCAGTGGCTGGCCCACCGGCCCGGTCGTCACCTCGTACGCCCAGGGCGGGAGCCAGTACGCCGTTTTCCCCTACGTGCCGGCGGGGAGCTACCAGGTGCAGGTGCTCGGCGGGGCCCAGTCGCCGGCGTTCCCGGTGGGAGGTGGCAAGTGGTCGGTCGTATACCTGTGATGGGCCGCCTGACGGACGTGGCTGCCCCCGGGAGCACTCTCGCCCGCGTGGCCGAGACGGCCTTCGTCGCTCTCGTGGCCATGGTGCTGCTCGTCGCCGTCGCCACCCTCGGCGCCCTCCGCAGGGGCCGGGGCGGCCTGCGCAGGTTGGCCGTGCCGGTGCAGCACGAGGCCTTTCGTAGGCGCGACGAACGTGGCGCGATGAGCCTCGTCGAGCTCGTGGTGACGACAGTCATAGCCTCGGT
The DNA here is from genome assembly GCA_027334785.1 of Acidimicrobiaceae bacterium. Lineage (GTDB taxonomy): Bacteria > Actinomycetota > Acidimicrobiia > Acidimicrobiales > Palsa-688 > JAJZYO01. The sequence continues at coordinate 20,019 of DAHWQF010000005.1, read as the reverse complement.
CCTGCTCGCCGCCATCGGCACGGTGGCCGCCGTCGCGGAGCGCTCCGCAGCCATGACGAGCTCGAGCTACGGCGCAGCGAGGCGGGCCGACACAGCCCTGTCGTCGGCCATGTCCGCCATCTCCGACGCCGGCCCCGTCCACGGGTGTACCCTCACTGGCGCCGGCGTACAGGAAAGCGGGCCCACCGCTGTCTACAGCGTCCCGTTCTCGAACTGCGCCCAGTCCGAGGCCACCACACCTGCCGTAGCGGCCGCGAGCGCCTCTGGGGGCACACAGGGCCTCTGCTGGTTCTCTTACCCGGGGGGCGGCGCCGGACTGGTGCCACCCGACCTGCGCTGCCTGGTCCTGTACGCGGACCACACCCTCTGGGCCTTCGACTGGCCGCCGTTACAGGGCATCTCGTACACCCAATGCAACCCGTCTTCCTGCTTCGGCGCCAGCGCCCCGTACATCTTCCAGTGCAACCCGTCTTCCTGCTCCAGCTCCAATACCGGGGCACCGGTCGCCCTGCCGCCCGAGCCGAGCTCGTCGGCGCCCTATTCGGGCATAGCCACCTTCGCCGGCAAGACCTCGATCTCACCTGAGTGCAGTCCCACCACTCAGCCCGCTCGTTGCCCGTTCGTGTTCACAGACAAGACAGGTCAGCTGATCACGAACCCCTCTACCAATCTCCCCGGCATCTACGGCGTCCAGGTCAACGTCCGCGAGGACTACGGGACGCTCGGGCCGACCAAGGAGTTCTCCTCCAGTTCCTCCTACCAGGCCTACGTCGGCTCCGCCGCACAAGGGGGCAAGCAGTCATGGCAAAGCATCTGAGCCAGGCCCGGCGCCGGCCCGATCGGGCCACAGGCGGCCGGGACAGGGGCGACCTGCCCATCATGACGGTCGTCGTCATGCTCCTCGGGACGGCGCTCGTGGGGATAGGGCTAGCGGCGGCCAGCCTGGCGGGGCACGCCGTGGTGGCCCAGAGCCGGCTCCGGGCGTACAACCAGGCCACCAGCCTGGGCGAGAGCGCCCTGTCGGTGTTCTACGCCCAGTTGGAGGCCAACCCCCGCTACTTCTCCGACGGCGGCGCCTTCCCCGGGGCGGACGGGAAATGGCACGTCTTCGAGCCGGACGGGTCGGTCGGGCCCTGCCCCGACGTGGGCGGCGTCCCTGGTTTGTCCGCGCCGGGCGGGCCGGGCTGCTGGGCGCTCCAGGTCGAGGAGACGACCAACGTCTCCGCGGCGGGGGCAGGCGGAGCTGCGCTGTCGGGGAACGGGCAACCCAACCAGGCAGCCACGGTCACCGCGTACTCGTACACGGACTGCCACGGGGCGACCCTGGTCAGCTGCACCTCGGGCGCGGTGGTCCAGCACCTCAACCGACGGGACTTCCTCGACTTCTTGTACTTCACCAACCAGGAGGTCATGGACCCGGCCTTCGCTGGCTCTGATCTGTGCTCGTTGCCGGGCTGTTCCGAACCGGCCTACTACACGGGCGACGTCGTCTACGGGCCGGTGCACACCAACGCCCCGAACATCTGGGTGTGCGGGAGCCCGACCTTCGAGAGCCGCGTCGAGGCGACCGGGAGCACCGTATGGCAAACCCCTTCGGGCGCAACTTCGTGCGCGGGCTCGTCCCCGGTCTTCAACGGCGGGACTGAGACAGGCGCCCCGAACCTCCCGCTCCCGGCGAGCGACACCAACTCGACCCTGGTGGCCCTGGCTGGAGCGGGCGGCTCCCCGTGGCCCGGCCAGCCGGGCTACAGCTTCACGGGCAACATCACGGTCGTGGCGGACGGCAGCACGCTCGACATCACCGCCAACGGCGCCACGTACACCGGCGTGGCCTTCCCGTCCACCGGCGTGATCTCGGCGTCCGGCGACATCTATGCCCAAGGGACGGTCTCGGGGCAGCTCACCCTCGACGCCACCGGCAACGTCTACGTGACGGGCAGCCTCACCTACACCTGCTCCCCGAGCGGCGCGCCCGCACCGTCCTGCCCCGACTACACAGGCCTGGTGGCCGGCGGCGGCGTCTACATCGACGACGCAGGCCAGTCGGTGACCGTGGACGCGGCCATGTTGGCGCTTGCCCACTCGGTGTCGATCAACCCGGCTGACCTGAAGCCCTGCTCGGGGGCCTGCCCCACGCTCCACCTCTACGGGGCGATGGCTGCGGAGTACCGGGGCGTGTTCGGCGCCTACAGCGGCCGGGCCGGCGCCAGCACGGCGCCGCTCGGCGAGGGCTTCCAGAAGGACTTCCACTACGACGCCCGGTTGTACCACGCCTCCCCGCCTTGGATGCTGTCGGGCCAGACCGGGGGGTGGGAGCGCTCGGCGCCGGCCGTGGTCGGCGCGCCTTCCGGGCCCGGCGGGGCGCTGACGATCACCGAGCAACAGGCGCCCCCGGCCACCACAACTTCGACTACGACGACGACCGTACCCAAGGCCAAGACGCCGCCGCCGCTGGACCCGCCCTGCCCTTCGGCTACCGAACTGGCTTCCGGAGTGAAGCCCGACAGCGGCAACGCCCTCGTCACCCTCACCATGACGACCTGCCGCTCGGTCCCCGCCGGCACGCCGGTGCTCGTCGGCATCAGCACGTTCAACTCGTCGCCATCGGGGACGGTCACCGACTCGGCTGGCAACTCCTACAACCTCATTGCCAGCGAGCCGGGCGTCTACCTCTACGCGAGCGACATCTCAAACACACTGGCGGCGGGGAGCATGATCACCGTCACCGCCGCCGGCAACTACGGGGTGTCGGCCATAGCCGAGGCGATGCCAGGGATCACGTTCACAGTGGACGGCACGCCGCAGAGCGGCTACGCGGTCGGCCCGCCAGTCAGTGGTACTTATTCGACGACCTGGACCAAGAGCGTCCTCTTGGTGATGGCGGCCGGGGGCACCGACAGCGCCACCGCCTCCCCCTCGACCATGTCGGAAGACCAGGTGGTCGCCGGGGTGTCGACGGTCTTCGCCGACGGCCCGGTGACCGACGGCAACCACTCCTTCGGCCTTTCTTGGCCGTCCTCGGGCGGCAATCGGAGCTGGATGGCGCTCGCGTTGGCCGAGCAGGGGGCGACGCCGGCGCTCAACGTCTCCTCGCTGTCCCCGTCCCCCGCCCTCCCAGGCTGGCAGGTGACCATCACCGGCACCGGTTTCGGGGCCGCTCAGGGTAGCGGCTACGTGCACCTGGCCGATCTCAGCAATGGGGTGAACTGGGGGGCGCCGGGGAACAGCGCCACCTTCACGGTCGACAGTTGGTCCGACACGTCAATCGTCTTCACTGTGCCTACCCCCTCCGGCTCATATGGCGTGTGGAGGGTGAACCCGGGGGACAACGTCACGGTTGACGTGCACAACTCTTACGGGCAGACGAGCAACAAGATGACCCTCGGCATCTCGGCGCCTTCCTGCATGTCGTCCACCAATGTCGCCCAGGGCAGTACTTCCGACAACGGCGCCTACAAGACCTTCAGCTTCCTCACCTGCCGCGCTGTGGCCCCGGGGACCCCGGTCCTCGTAGCGGTCTATACGGCGAACGGCGGCACCGGCCCGACAGTCAACGACAACACCGGCGACCCCTACAACCTCGTCGCCTGGAAGAACGGCGTCTACCTGTACGGGACGACCAACCCGAACGGCCTCTTCGCCGACGAAGTGATAACGGTGCAGGCCCAAGGGGATTGGGGGATCGACGCCATCGCCGAGACCGCCCCGTCGGTGAACGGTTATGGCGTGACCCTCACCGTCGACGGCAGCCCCCAGGGCGGCTACATGGCCGGCTCGCCCATCAACGCCTCGTACCGAACGACCATGACCGAGGACGACCTTCTCTTCCTGGCCGCCGGCGGCTGGCCGCAGGCCTCGATCACGCCCTCCCCGACGGTGAACGACCAGGTCGTGAACGGGATGTCCGGGGTCTTCTCGTCGCGAGACGTGAGCTACGGCACCCACGGCGACACCATGTCGTGGGGTAACAGCACCGCTCGCAGCTGGATGGTCGTCGCTCTCGTCATGCAGGGTGCTCAGCCGTCGTCGTCCGTCTGCCCGTCGTCGACCGACGTCGGCCAGGGCTCCACGACCGACCCCGGCGGCTCGTACATCAGCTTCAACTTCCCGGTCTGCCGCTCGGTCCCCGCCGGCACGCCGGTCCTCGTGGGCATCTTCACCGGCACCGGCACGGCGGCCCCGCAGGTCACCGACTCGAACGGCAACCCCTACCAGCTTGTCGCCTGGCAGAACGGCGTCTACCTCTACGGGACGACCAACCCGGCCGGGCTGTTGGCGGGGAACGAGATAGGCGTGTCCGCATCTTCGGGATGGGGGACGTTCGACGCTATCGCCGAGGCCGTCCCCGGGGTCAGTTTCACCGTCGACGCCACGTCTGGCGATCAGACCACTCGCGACCACGGCTACGCGGTCGGCCCGCCGATCAACACCTCGTACACGACCACCATGACCCAAGACGACCTGATCTTCATGGCCGCCGGCGGTTGGGAGGCAGCGTCCGTTTCGCCGTCGTCCATGGCCACCGACCAGATCGTCACCGGAGTATCCGGGGTGTTCGCTCAGCAGGAAGTGGGCTACGGGGCACATGCCCTCGGCATGAACTGGGCACCCAGCTCTACCGACCGCTCCTGGATGGCCGTCGCCCTGGTCATGCAGGGGGCGACTTTGCCGCCTCCGCAAACAGTGAACGTCGCGCCGGCCGACCCGTCCAACCCGGGTACTTGCCTCACGCAAACCTGGACCGTCCCGCCCGGCGTCTACTCGGTCAACGCCCAGGACCTCGCCGGCACCGGTGGGCAAGCGTACGACGCAGCAGCAGGCGGGTACGTCGGGGGCGGCATCGGTGGTTCAGTCAGCGGGACCGTCAGCGTCCAACCCGGCAACGTCCTCGACATCTACTCGGGGGCGGCAGCTGGTCTCGGCAACGGCGGCTGCGGGTACGGCACAGGCGGTAACAGCGAAGGTGGTGGCGGTGGGGGCTCGTCCGCCATAGTCAATGCGACCACGGGACAGCTGCTCATGGTGGCTGGCGCCGGCGGTGGCGCCCTGTCCGACCCGGGCATGGACAGTTACGCCGGGCTCGGCTACTACGGCGGCGGTGGCTACGGCAACCCGAACGGCGGTGGGGCCCCGGCGAACGGGGACACCGGGAACGCCTGGACCTGCGAGGGCGGGGCGGGCGGGGCGCAGAGCGGTCCCGGCGTTGGGGGCGGGGCGTGGTGGAACCCTGCCTGGCCTGGGACCTGGGACCCGCCGTACTGTAGCTTCTCCTGGACAATGGACGGGGGCGCCAACTACCCGGGCGGCGCAGGCACCGGCCCTGGTGCCGGCAACGGCGGCGTGGGCGGCAACCAATACGGGTCCGGTCAGTCCTACGGCGGCGGCGGGGGCGCCGGCTACTACGGCGGCGGTGGCGGTGGTGCCTACAGCGTGTACCCAAGTGGCGGCGGGGCCTGGCAGCCCTACGCCGGCCCGGGCGGCGGCGGCTCCTCGTGGACCAACTCGTCGTACGTCTCGAACGTCTCGTACGGGACCGGCCCGGCCGCCCCGTACGACGGTTCGGTCTCGATCACCTACACGCCCTGAGCCTGCAGCCTGCTCCCCGGGACCGACGACTGTCTGGGGCGGGGGCCTTGTCTGTACGAGGTACTAGCGCGACCTCTCTGCCCCCCGTAGGGCTTACGGCAGTCCCGCTAACCGCGTCGGCTCGGGACGTGCCGGGCTGGCGGCTTGGGCGGCGCAGCCCCGCTACCCAAATTGACCACCACAGGCGAGCGGGCCACGTCGAACCATGTCGGGATGCCGGCAGGCAGCCAGGTCCTCCCGGCCCAGTGCTCTTGGACGCCAAGCGACAGCTCGGCGCCGGCCGGCACCGGCCTGGAGAAGTGGAGCAGGAACCGGCCCGCGCCATAAGGGGCGGTGGCCACGAGCCGGCCGTCGATGCCGTAGACCGCCAAGCGCCACCGTGAGCCGGCCGGCGCCTTTGCGCCGTGGATGTCGAGGCCGACGGCGGAGACGCTGGTGTAGCTGGTATGAGCGTGCAGGGCGCCGTGGGCCCGTGCCAGCTCCACCGTCGTCCCAGGGGGCAGCGACCGGTCCAGTGCGGCCGGCACGGCCCTGTGCGTGCGCCCCGCGACCACGACGTAGAAGACGCCTCTGGCCGTCCCCGCAAAGAGCCCGAGCTTTACCGTGACCGGCGATAGGCCCTTGTCGGGGCCGAAGCCCACGGTCTTCCCGTATTGCCCGTCCATACACTTGGCCGGCGCCGGCAGCGACACCTTGATCCCGTGATCGCCGAGCACGGCAAGCCGGCAGGTCTTGGCGCCTCGGACGGAACCCACGACCGTTACCTGGCCGCCGCCGGCAGGGAGCTGCCCAGGTTCCGCCCCGGCAGACAGGACTATTGGGCCCTTGTGGACGGCGCGGCGGTGCTTGGTGCGCCGTCCATGCGCCGTGCCGTGCCCGTGTGCCGCCACGGCAAGCGCTGGGCCCGTATGCGCCCACGGCACGCTGCTCAGCGTCACCGAGGGGGCGAAAGCCAACCCGGCGATAGCGAAAGCTGCTCCGGCCCTCGTCGGCCTGGTCCCGGTCATCGTGCTCCCTTCCGCTGGTTGCCAAAGTCGCAGCTACAAGGCCGCTGCGCAGGCATTGTCACTTCATAATGGAAATGAGGACAACCACGACCGGCCTGCTCTGGCCCGTGACGACGTAGTGCCCGAGCAGATGGGCGTGGCGTAGGGCCATGTTGTAGGCCGCGGCGGAAGCCACCCAGCGGGCCTTGCCGTCACGAGCCACCATCAAGACTCCGGGAGGCAGGGGCTTGCCCTGTTTCAGCGGCTTCGTCGTCGTTGTTGTCGTCGTAGGCGCCCCGGTTGACGGGGCTGTCGTGGGAGGCAGTGCTGTCGTGGACGGTGACGGCGGTGCTGTCACCGGAGGACTGGTTGCAGGCACCGTAGATGATGTCGGCGTTGACGGGCCGGTAGTCGTCGCTGACGCCTCAGCCGTGGTCGTCGTGGGCCCGGTTGTTGTCGTAGCCCCTGGCGCAGGAGCCGCCGTGTACGCCCAGGTACCGGCGGTGGGGCCGTTGGCACCGCCACCCCCGAACATGACCAGTTGCCCCGTGGCCGGGTCGTAGGCCATTGAGGCGGCCGAGCGGGCAACCGGGCCCGTGGCGGTCACCGGCAACCAGTCAGCCCCGTCCCAGGCCCAGGTGCCTGGGAGGAGATCCAGTTTGTTGTTCGTGTACCGCGACCCGCCGAACAGGACCACCTGCTCCGAGGCAGGGTCGTAGGCCATGGCTGCGGCTGAGCGCTCCGACGGGGACGTGGCGGGGGCGAGACGCGACCAGTCAGCCCCGTCCCAGGCCCATGTGCCGGCCGATGTGCCCTGCGGCCCGGCGCCCCCGAACAGGAGCAGCTGCCGAGTGGCCGCGTCGTAGGCCATGGCGGCGCCGGAACGCGCCGGCGGGGCCGTAGCGGGGGCGAGCTTGGCCCAGTTGGCGCCGTCCCAGGCCCAGGTGCCGCCGACGACACCGTGGGCACCAGCGCCCCCGAACAGGACTACTTGCCCGGTCGCCGCGTCGTAGGCCATGGCGGCACCGGCGAGCGGGGGCGGGGCTAACGCCGGGCGCAACAGGGACCACGTGGCCTCGCCCCAGGCCCAGGTGCCAGAGAAGAAGCTCGGCTTCCCGGCCACGACGGCGAACCCGCCGAACAGGAGCAGCTGGCCGGTCTTCGGGTCGTAGGCCATGGTGGCACCAGAACGCTCCGACGGTGCTGCGGTGGAGATGAGCTTGGCCCAGGTGGTGCCGTCCCAGGCCCAAGTGCCGCCCGACGGGCCGTGCGGCCCCAAGCCCCCGTACAGGACAAGCTGGCTGGTCTTTTGGTCGTAGGCCATGGCGGAAGCGAAGCGCGCCGAGGGGGCCGTGGCGGGGGCGAGCTTGGCCCAGGTGGTGATGGGGCCTTCCGCTCCCATGCGTGAGGTTGTCCGCGTCGCCGATGCCGACGATCCTGCCGCCAGGGCGGTACCGCCCAAGGCGACCGCCAGGACCGCAGCCCAGGTCTTCTTCTTGCCTTGCATGCCGGTGACTATGTAGCAACCCAGGAGGGCAGGCCCGCGTCCTCGGCCTCCTGCGAGCCGCAGTCGCCCGGTTGCTGCATTGTCCTTGGTGTTCAGCCCCGGCCCCTGCGCGCCGAAGACAACCGAAGGATCGAAGAAAGGACGGACAATGGCCGACCAACCGAGCAACAGGGGCTTCATCAGGAGCCTCTACGACTTCTCGTTCTCGTCCCTCGTGACCACGAAGATCGTCAAGGCGCTCTATGCCCTGATCACCGTCGTCTACACCCTTTTTGCGATCGTGGCGCTGATCGCTCTCATCTCGCGAGGCGGCGCCGACATCGCCATCGGACTGATAGGCGTGCCGGTCCTGTACATCATCTACCTGGCGTTGGCACGCGTGGCCCTCGAAGTCGTCGTCGTCCTCTTCCGGATCGCCGAGTACGCACGAGACGTGCGCGACCAGGGCCGGCAAGCAGCAACGCGCCCGCCCGCCAGCCCCTGGTCGTAGCAGGACGACGCCCAGGCGGGCCGGTCAGAGCCCACAGAGCGGCGCCGTCTGCCAGGCGCTCCACGGGTTGCCCGTGTGCGCCAGGTCCCAGTGCCAGAGCCGGAGGGCCGCCTGGTCCTGTTCCCGCGGCGGCGCCAGGTTGGGGAGCCCCCGGTAGCCGAGCATGTGCCAGGTACGGAGCGTGAACTGGTAGGCGCCGTACTGGTCGCCCACGACCCGGTAGTTGCCCCGGGACTCGTACCAACGGATGCAGGCCCAGTCACGCGTGTGCGTAGACGTAGCATCGGTGGGCCGGTGGCGTTTATGGGGGACAGCGGCGGCAGAGGCCCGGGCCGCGGGGACGAAAGCCATGGCACAGGCAGTGAGGGCCAGGGCCGCGGTGGCTGCCCCTTGCGACAGGCGCCGCACTCATCGGCCCCCCACCTCCGTGGCCAGGGCCCGTGGGGTGTGCGTACCGCCGTACTGGACCGCCGCGAGCATGTGCCGAGCCGTTGCGTGATGGTGGTGGTGGCGATGCTGCATGTAGGTACCTATGCCGGCAGGCATCGTCCCGCACAGGCGTTGTTACATAGTCCTGGGCGTGAAGAGCCCAAGGTTGGTCGTGGTCGCTGTCGCAACGGTCCTGGTCGCCGGCGGCACGGTCGGCGGCTTGGCGCTGAGCGCCGGCCCCGCCCCGAAGAGGCCGCTGCCCCAGACGAAACCGCCTGTCACAGCCCCAACGACCGCCCCAATGCCGACAGCTACAGCGCCCACGACGGCAGCACCGGCGAAGACAGTTCAAGCAGGCCCGACCACGCGTTACGCGGACATCGCGACCTCCGGCGCCGTCACCTACACAGCCGATGCCTGGTGCAACCCGTTGGAGGACGCATCGGGGCGCTCCCTGGCCGCCCTAGAGGACGACGTAGCGGCCGGGACCGGCCAGCTCGACGCCCTGTCCTCCCCGAGCATGGTCCAAGCCCTCGCCCCTTCTCTCGGCCAGGTGGCGCTGAGCCCGCTCGCGCGCCCCACTGGACTGGCCGACCTGGCGACGGCAACCGCCATCGTGCCCGTCAGCGCCGACCCGAGCACGGTCACGCTCCGTACGGCCTACTGCTTTGCAGCCGTCCAGCCGCTCACCGGCTACCAGGTGACGGCACAGGGGGGCTCGGCTGTCGTCGACTTCGAGGCCGCCTACAGCCTGTCCGGCGGCGGCCACGTCTCCTGGTGGCACCTGTGGTGGGAGACGGCGGTCACCTTCGGCCCCTGCGGCCAGAGCGTCTGCTTGACGAACTGGAAGCTCCCAGGGAAGACCGTCCTCTACTGGGCGTCCCAAGTGCCTTCGACGGCGCCGAAGTACGTCGTACCAGGGCTCAGCGGCACCTGGCAGCTGTCGTACCCGCCTGGTTAGGCGCCCAGGCGCCCGCCAGCTGATCGGCGCAGTTGCCCTCAAGGCCCCAGTAAAGCTGCCGGGACAACCGCAATGCCGTCCTGGCGCCGGTAGGCGTGGGCGCCAGTAGTGATGAGGACGGCGTCTGCTAGGTCTTGGCCGAGCTGTCCTGACAACCATTTCAGGTGACGCAGTTCGCCCGTACCGGGTACGGCGCCGAGTTTCACCTCCAAGGCCACGAAGCGACGGTCGTGAAGCTCCACGATCAGGTCGACTTCGTGGTCGCCGTCTTTTGTCCGGAGGTGGTGCACGGTTGCCTCGTCCGCTTGTGCGTAGACCTTGACGCTTTGGGCTACGAGCGACTCGAAGAGCGCCCCAAGAAGGCTCCCGTCGCGAGGGATCACCGGGCCGACAGGCTCCCCGCGAAGGAGAGTGCGGGCGTCGGCACCAAGAAGGCTGGCGGCTAGGGCAGGATCTGCCAGGTGGTGCTTGGGGGCTTGCGTGAGCCTGCTCAGGTGCCCATACCCGGGCAACCACCCAGGCACGGGGTCAAGGAGCCAGAGCTGGTTGAGCACGTCCCGGTAGGCGATGGTCGTCGTCTTCGCCGGCTTGTCCGCCTCGCCCACGGTTGCCGCGTCGAGCAGGGCGCTGTAGCTGGCGGTCGTAGCGGTTGCTGCGGCGTAGGCGGCGAGCCAGGCGCGCAACGTGGCGGGCCGGCGGACACGTAGGCCCTGGTCGGTGAAGTCGCGGGTGACTACCCGGGCCAGGTAGCTGTCGAGCTGGGCACGACGTGCCCTCCCGGCGAGCCGCCGGATACCGGGGAACCCGGAGGCGAGGATTTCTTCCACGTAGTCGCGCAGCGCTACCTCCGTCGTCCCGCCCACAGGTGGGCGTTCGCCGGAGAGCAGCTCTCGGAGGCTGACCGTCTGGTCGCCGAGGCCACGTTCGGCAAGGGAGAGCGGCCGCATCCGGAGCTGGACGATTCGTCCGGCCCCAGAGTGTGCGGGCGCCTCAGCGGGTAAGGCGCTTCCTGTGAGGACGTACCGGCCCGGCGGCGCCCCGGCGTCCACCTGCCGGCGTACGTAGTCCCAAACGGGCGGGTGCCGTTGCCATTCGTCGATTACGACCGTGCCTGGCTCAGCACCGAGCTGCGAGAGGTCGGCGCTGAGGACTTCCAGCTGGTCTGGGTCGTCCAGCTGGAAGACGGCACCAGAGCGCCTTGTTGCAGTGGTCGTCTTCCCCACGCCTCTCGCACCCTCCAAGGCGATGGCCGGAAGACCGGTCATGAGCTCGTCGAGCTCGTCGTCGATGATCCGCCGACGGTAGTCCACAGGCTTATACTATACCATTGGCCACCTATGTAGGCTACCGTTCGCCAATACACTACACTACCGTTTGCCGCCACGTTGCCCTACCACCAGCCAACTCCAGGAGATGGCGTGCGACGGTCCTGCGTTCCTGGGCGCCCGCCAGCTAACTGCCTGGCGGCAGTCCCCGGGGCGGCGTCGGCAGCGGCGGTAACGGCTCGCCGCGGGCCAACTGAGGGCCGGCCCACTCTCCTATCGTCTGGCCGCTCGGGAGCACGATATGGGCCAAGAACTCCTGCTCGATGGTCGAGATATTGTCCTCGACAGCGACCAGCTTGGCTTTGATGATCGCTGCCAACGAGCGCCAACGCCGTCTGACTTCGGCCTCGTAGGCTTCCTCGGCTTGACGGTCGGTGCGCCGGCGCCCTGTCGGCGTGCGGTGGAACCCGTCGTCGTCGGGGCTGGGTAGCGGCACGGCGACCCGGACAGTGAGGCCGCCGAGATGGAAGGCGATAGTGGCGGTGGTCCCGGACCAGGCATAACCGAAGCCGGTTGCGCCGAACCGGCGCAGGGAGCGTTCTATCTCGGTCCTGGAGCGTTCGGGGCTCACCTCGGTAGCGGTCGCGTAGCGGTTCCGGGTTGTGGCCATCACCTCTACCTATGCCGGCAGAGCCGCATAGGGACCTGGCCAAGTTCGCCGCCCAGCCGGCATAGGTACCTCACGATGCTCAGCAACAGGGGCGCCAGCGATCGACCGCGGTGGTACGAGCGCGGCCTCGCACCTCCGTACGTGCATATGTGGCCCCACTTCGTCGCAGGCGTCCCGGTCAACTGGCTGGCCCGCCATGTCCTCTGCCCATTGTTCGGGCACCGTTGGCGCCAAATCTGGAAGGGCTTCACGGCCACCGACAGGTTCGCTGGCCGTCAGTGCCGCTGGTGTTGGGCCTCGGAGCGGTGCCCGTGCCTTACGTGCGCCGAGCAGCGTAAGGACGTGGGGCTGGCCGAATAAGCCCGGCTGCCGTCGCTTTGCCGGGCCGTCGTCAGTCCATCACCGGCGTCGGCTTGGACTCCTCGACCAGGACGTACCGCTTTGGCTCCGGCCCGAGCACGTCGAGCGCCCCATCGGGCCCTCTCTCGAACCGCCTGGGGTCTTCGAGGCTGTCGCTGTCGCGAACTTGTAGGGCGTCGCGCTGCCATTGCGCTCCCGGAGAGACAAGTAGCGATCCAAAAGCCACCACCTCCGCCTATGCCGGCTGGGCCAGCAAACGAGCGCTCGGGCGTCGCCAGTCGAGGCAGCAGGGCTTTGTGTACGGGACTTGCCGATAGGAAACGCATGCGCGAGAAGGGAGCGGCGACTTGAGCCTCACAATCGGCGTGCTCGGCTACGCCCTGGACAACCTCGGGCAGGCCGAGCAGGTGGCGGCCGGGAACGTGGCCAACGACCAGACCCCTGGCTACACGGCGAAGACCTACGACTTCGAGAGCTCGCTCCGGGCGGCGATGGCCGGTGGCGGGACAGCCACGCTCACCCCGACGACAGGCCTGTCACCTGCGCCGGCGGGCACTAACGGCAACAACGTCGATCTCGCCCATGAGATGGTCGACATGTCCGGCTACCAGGTGCAGGCCCAAGCGGGTGTCCGACGCTCTTTCCACCCAGTTCCAGATCCTGAACGACGCCATGGCAGCCTCAGGTGGTGGCACGCTGTGAGCACCTTCGGCGTCCTCCCGATCGCCGGCTCCGGGCTCAATGTCGACCAGACGTGGCTGGACACCATCGGCGGCAACATCGCCAACGCCAACGACCAGTCCACGCCCGGCAAGCCCGTTTACCGTCCTGAGTACATAGACGCCGTGCCAACTGCGCCCGGCGGGCCAGGCGCTGGCGTCGGGGTCGGGGCGATTGCCCTCGGTTCGGCCAAAGGCGTCCTCCAGTACGACCCGAGCAACCCGAAGGCCAACAAGGCCGGCTACATCTCCAGGCCCGCCGTCGACATGGCGACAGAGATGGTCGGCCTCGAGGCTGCCCAAGCCAACTACCAGGCGAACGCTGCCGTCGTGCGCGACGCCATGAACGCCTACGACGCAATCCTCGCGATAAAGGGCTGAAGGAGGAGCCATGGTGCCAGCCATTTCACCTGTCCCGCCCAGCCCGCCCAGCCCGCCTGGGGCCTCGAGTACGCCTGCTCCAGGCCAGGGAGGCTTCGCCAGCCTGCTCGGTAACGCCGTCAACAGCCTGCTGGGTGCCCAAACTGCCGCCAACCAGGCTTCATTGGGTGTCGCTGCGGGCACGGCCAGCGTCTCGCAGATGGTCATGGCAACAGACCAGGCCCAGCTCGCGACGCAGCTCACCGTGGCCCTCCAAAATGCAGCCCTGACGGCGTTCAACAAGGTCCTCGCCATCTAAGTCATGGCCCTCGCACCGTACAGCCCGAAACAGGTCAACTACCCCGCCCTGAAGGGCGGGGCTTGTGGGACCTTCCCACAAGCCCAGGTTGACCAGACCAAGACATCAACGAAAGAGAGGTGAGCTCAGATGTCTACGTTGCACGCAAGCGAAAAGACCCACCAGGGGATGCTTCCTCAGTCCCCTGCTCTGGAACCCGCACCAGCAGACAACCGTGAGGGCAAGGACGAAACGGGGTGCAGGAGACGGCCGCAAGGCCCGACAACTGGCATGCAACATGGTCGAGGGGAGACTCGCAGTGGCCCGCTCATCCCGGGCCACGCTGTAGGGCAACCTACAGGCGAGCGTCACCTGTGCCGCAAGGACGAACCTGGCGGCACAGAGCCTGGACGGCGTAAGCCGCCCGTTGCAGCACCGAAGCCCGTCGACGCCCGAGTGTTCGTGCTCGGGCACGACGGCAAGCCGCTCCACCCTTGCCACCCCGCCGTGGCCCGCAGGTTGCTCGCCTCGGGCCGGGCACGGGTGGCACGTTTCATGCCGTTCGTTGTCCGCTTAGCCGACAAGGAGGCCGCCGAGCTGGAGGTTGTGCCGCTCGAAGTGAAGATAAGCTCAGGTTCCCGCCGCACAGGCGTCGCGCTTGCAAGGACCGGCGCCGATGGGCGCCTGTACGGCCTGTTCTCCGTCCAGGTCGACCACCGCGGCCAGCTCATCTCCAAGAAGCTGTACCAACGTGCCGGCTACCGGCGCCGGCGGCGCTCGGCCAACCTGCGTTACCGGGCGCCCAGGTTCTCCAACCGCAGCCCGGCGGAGTGCGACGCCTGCGGGGCCAATGCCGAGCACGGCAAGGACTTCTGCCGGCCCTGCCGGGCAGCCGAGGCCAAAAGGACCGGGGCGAGGGGCGTCAGGCTGGCGCCGAGCCTTTACCACCGGGTGGACGGGGTGGCCTACATGGTGGCCAAGCTCTGTCGTTGGGCGCCTGTCGGCAGCGTCTCGACGGTGCTCGCCCGCTTCGACACCCACTCCCTCCAAGACCCTGGGATCTCGGGCACCGGGTACCAGCGGGACGACGACAAAGACCGTGGTCAAAGGGCTCGAGCTCACCCCCAAGGGGGTGCCCGTGCATGCCCTCAGCAGTGTCTCGACAAGGTCTACCCGTTGGAGCACTGAGGTGAGGACACAGCGCCGTTAAGACCCGGGCTCTCTTAGCTGCTGTAGGGAGCCGGTAGCGTTATCGGCATCCCTTGGTGCACGACCTCGTATTGTCCCAGGTCAGCGAGTGTGTTGGCGCGCATCCAGCCAACCCCGCGCTGTCGGCGCTAGCCTGAATTGTGGACAGCTCGGGGGGTCGAAGGTCCGGGCGTCGAAAGATTGCCTTGACCGCGGAGCCGGGTGCCGGTACACTGAACGTGGCCGGTAGGGCTGCTTGCGCGGCACCGATGCCTGTAAGGGCAGCTGGCCAGTTAGCTAAGGTCTTGCAAGTGCCGCCCATGGCGGGCGGCACTTGTCGCGTCTGGCTATGCTCCGTGCGTGTACCTGCTGTTCTTGGACGAGTCCGGGACTCACGGTAGCGCCCCCGTCTTCGTTCTTGGCGGCCTGGCAGTTCATGAGTTCGATGTGCCCCACCTACAGAAGCGCATCGAAGGACAGCTCACGTACCGCCTTGCTGACCTAGGTCAGGACGCCCGGAACTTTGAAATACACGCTAAGGAACTGAAGTCAGGCTCAGGCAACTGGGCTGCGATACCCATCAACACTCGGCTCAAGATCCTGGGGGCACTCTATCGATCGCTCGTCACGTACAAACCCGTGACGGCCGTATTCCCATGCGCTCTGTTCGCGGCTGTCGTCGACGGTAGTTACCACGACCGTGAGGAGCGTGCCTACGATTTGGTCCTCAACAAGTTCGACGAGGTGCTTGACCGTTTGTACCACCAGCACGGCCAGCGGCACACCGGGCTCGTTGTTCACGACAGGCGAGTCGTCGACACGCCCTTAAGGAGTAGGGCCGGCACGCAAGCCGCGGCACAGAACATGGAGCGTCGCATCCAAGAGTGGACTGCCGATTGGCAGGAGGTCGCCAGCAAGGTCGGGATCCTTCACAATCTCTCGCACGTCCCGTTGTTCGCAGACTCGAAAGCGACAAGGCTCGTCCAACTTGCCGACCTTGTGTGCTGGGCCTTGTGGCGTCACTACAGCAAGGACCCTCCCTGATGACCGATGGGTGAGATCGCTTTGGGGCACATTCGACCATGCTGAAGGCAATATGCACGGGTTGATCCACGTAAGGCCAGGTTTCGGGTGGAAGCCATGCTCATGCCCGCCTTGCCAGAAACGTGCCCGAGGGAACTGACGAGTTTGCCGCTTCTGGTCACCGATCCGGCTCCACCGTGCGGTCCTCCTTTTTACCTTCCGACGTCTAGACGCACTGCTCAGTGCCATTGAACGGCCCTGCCAACCCCGGCCCGTCGTTCGTCTTTGAGTTGACCGCCGGCAGGCACGACGAGCCGAGCCGACCGGCTCGCTCGGTCCGAAAGCCACGGCAGCTCAGGAACTCAAGGGCCAAGAAGACCGAGGGGCACGACAGCTATACCGTCCCGGCGACGGTAAGTAAATACAACTATCGTTTGTCGGAGTCCGCTCCACCATCAGCCAGCACCGATGCGACCTTGCGGGCGCAGGTGTTGTTAGGGTAAGCCCGGTGGCTGCGCTGCCGGAGTTGTTGGAGCTTGTCAATAGTGCTGCCGGCCGCCGTCCACCGCTCCGGGCGACCGTGCGGACCTGGCGTGACCTATCCCTCCAGAGCGAGGCCGCGGAAGACCACCTCCATCAGCTCGGGCTGGACCCCTCTGTGTCCGGCACGGTTATGTGCTCGTCGCCCCGGCTCGAAGGCGAGTTCTGCCACACCGAGCGCCTGAGCCTGGGGAAAAACGGGGCGTTCCGGGTCGACCCGGACGAGCCGGACTTCCTGTTCCGGCGCGCCACGGTCTCGGACGGGGAGTCCACCTGGTTGGCGACCCGCCCCGGCAAGTACGAGAAGCGCCCCGCCAGCGGTCTCACGTCCGAGGCGGCCACCTTGTTCCTGCCATCGTGGCTCGCTGGCTACTACTGGGGCGAGCCCGCGCCAACCGTCGGTGCCGGCGGCCGGGAGGCGTGGCGGCTGCATGCCACCACCGGCCCGCTCGGCGGGCTCACCTGCCACGTCGCCGCCCCAGAAGACGTCGTGGTCAGTACCGACGCCGGCCTT
The DNA here is from genome assembly GCA_027334785.1 of Acidimicrobiaceae bacterium. GTDB lineage: Bacteria > Actinomycetota > Acidimicrobiia > Acidimicrobiales > Palsa-688 > JAJZYO01. The sequence goes on along the minus strand of DAHWQF010000005.1, from coordinate 3,123 downwards.
GGGTTCCTCCACCGCGTGGAGTGGCTCTTCCGGGGCGGGCCCTACTCGGTCATCGAGCTGCTCGACATCGAGCTGGACGCCCAGTTCGGCGAGGGGACGTTCCGGGTCGACAAGAAGTCCGTCGTCTTCGATCTCCAAGGGTGGCACCGGAGGCTGGACCGGCCGGCGTTCCCAGTGCGGGCGTACCGAGCGGCGGAGCGCACATACCGGTCGGTGCGCCGGCAACGAGACTGGGGGCCTCCCGGTTGAAGGTCGTCGAGCTAATTGGCCTGGTGCGTTTTAGGGGGAGGCCCTCTCCAGGGGGGAGCGAGGAGGGCTGCCCGGTCCGCCTTGTCGAGTCCCAGGCCGGTCGGGACGGCACGTCACGGTACTTCCGGGCCTCCGACCCGAGCCCGGGGACACCGCACCGGCCAGACGCTGAAACTGGGGTTCGACACGCTCCCAAGCGGGCGACGCGTGGTCTCGCCCTACCGTGGCGAAAAGTTGCAGGCTGGTATCCCGCTCGAACTGCTCGTCATCCCCTTTACACAGAACCTCAGGGATGGCCAGGCCCGAGTGACGATCCCTGTCCATCCCAGCTTCCATCTGATCACGAGGATGCACTTTCGCCAACTCCCGAGCTACCCGAAGCGTCGGCATAGGAAAAAGACGAAGCCCTCCACGCGGCATCAATACGACGTTGCCGCCAGCGGCCAGGACTTGGCCCCCTTGACCAGCTCGTTTCGGCGAAAAACGGTCGATATGGGGAGAACACGCTCAGGCCGGCCCTGACGTGAAGCTCGGGACTTCAAGGGACCTCCGGCCTTAGCCGAGATCCACTTCTGCATGGCTTTCGGTCTCCGGCGCCAAAGGAAGGAACTCCTGCCGGTGGCGAACACGCCTCCGGTGGCGCTTGCTCGCGCCGTAGCACCGGAGCTGCCAGTTTTGTGCCTCGGTAGCGACTGGGTGGTGGTAGTGGACCTGCGCAGCCCTGATGCCCTGACGGTTACCACGGCAGCCATCGGAGAACGTGGCACCGTGGCCATTGCCACGATCGCGGACCCCGCACCGGTCGTGGTCCGCGGCGGCAAGCCCTACTGCGGGACAGGCACGTTGGAGCCGGCAATAGCATCGGTGCTGAAGGCCGCCAGGTCATTGGCAGACGCGCTGCGGGGCCCGCTCGATGGCAAGCCGGTGGTGCACGCAGCCCTGGTAGCCCTGGGGGTCGATGCGCCCTTCAAGCACCTGGACGTGCTCGTCACGTCACCGGCGGACCTCGCGCTAGGCCTCCTCACGTACCCGGTGGTACACGGGCCCAACCAGGTAAGCACTTCTGTCTCGGTCCTCCGAGGGATGGCTGGCCACACCGTGCCGCGCTCGTTCCCGGGACGAGCACCTCGCGAGCGCAGTGCCGATGAGATCGCTTCAATCAAAGCCCGCCCTGCGCCTCCGCCGACGCCACAACCGTGGCGACAGTGGTCACCCGGTGGAGGCCGCCGGCCCCTTCAGGGCGCCGGGGACGACCATTACGGCAAGGAGCCCAACCGCCACAACCGCGCCGGGACGTCCTTCGCGCCAAAGATGAAAGCCCCGCGTGTGAGGAGCCGTCGACGGGCCTTCCTCTTTGGGACAGCCTTTGGATTGGCCCTCGCCGTCGTTGCCCTGGTGGGGCTCGCGTACCTGGGCAGCCAAGTGAAGCAGCCCGGTGCCACAGCACCGGCCACCTCGGTAACGCAAGCGCCTGGGATGTCCAATGCGACCGTCCTTTACTTGGACGCTAGGACCGTCATGCTCCGCGTGGCGGACTTCCACGTAGAGGGCCGTCTCCAAGATGGGACCACGAACCTCGGCTTGGACTTGGACGTCTCACAAGAGGGCGGTGGCGGAACGATCGACTTACATGGCGCCAGCCTCCACATCGTCACCACCACGAGCCGCGCCTATGTGATGGCGGACCAGGCAAGCTGGCAGAAGCTAAGCGTCCCTGCCGCTACGGCCGAGATTGTGGCGAACAGGTGGATACGGGTTGGCGCCGCCGACCACAACCTGACCCCCTTCACCTGGCTCGCAGTATCCACTCAGCTCGTGGACGGCCTCCTCGCTCAGAACGGGTACCTTGGCTTTTCTCACGCTCCCGCACCGGTCTCGTGGAGAGGGCACTCAGCGACCGTGCTCGGCTCGCCGGGTCGGTCACTGTACGTGGCCTCCACAGGACTGCCCTACGTCCTTGCGCTCCGGGCCGCGAGCGGGCCGGACAGTGGGGAACTCAACTTCTCGGGGTTCGGGACGACGCCGCCACCCACACCTCCAGTGAAGTCACTCACCGTACCCGGCGTGTAGCACTCGTTCGTGCTCGACCTGGCGTCCGGGCCGACTTCGCGTCCCCTGTAGCCCTGGGCGGGCAAACAAAGAAGGGGACCAGCCTGCGCCGGTCTTGGGCACCCACCAATTCCGCGTGAAGGGTGCTGCTGGCGTGGAGCTTTCTCCTGAGTGGGAGCGATCTGGGCTCGATCGCGAAGGCTGGCATCACCTCGACCGGGTGGCAAACAAGCTTGCGCGGCATCTGTACTTCGAGCACCTTGGTCAAGCAGAGATCCGGGACGTGCTGCACGAGGCCGCTTTCCGCTACCGCACCATAAGGCCGAGAGACCGACCTCCCGGCCGGAAGTTTGCCGCTGAGGTGCTCGACTCGATAGCACAAGAACCCATGCGGCGGGCGTTATACCTCGGGGTGTTGATGCTCCTCAAACTCTCGCACGACACGGTCATGGGAGACGTTCGTTTTGTGGAGCCGTCTCGGGAACCACAGCTGGCGGCGGCGTTCGGTCGATTCGGCGACGCCGCCCCACAGCTCCTCTGTGAAGTCGAGGTGACGGCTGGAACGGGCGATCTCCTACGTGACCGCGCCCGTGACGTGGTCGAGACCGCGCTGGGTCTTGTGCGCCAGCAGAACCTATTTGGGTTCAACTCCAAGATCTACCGCGATCAGGTCTTTTATGGCGCTAAGAGGGCAGGGCCGCCCAAGTGGCACCTAACCCGGACAGCCCGCCCGCCCAAACCGGGAGGGCCCGGAGGGTCTGCGTCCGGGTTATGTCCGGTTTACCTAGGGTTTTTGCAGGTCAATGTCCGTGCTGGGGTAGAAGA